>JAGXGJ010000135.1 GCA_024636875.1 Methylococcaceae bacterium
AAATTTATGATTTTGTTCATTGCGGTTAAGTCTAAGTTATTTTAGGGCTTATTTTCAAGTTTTTTTTCGAAATAGTCTTAGGCTTAACAGATTTGTAGTGTCTTGGTTTTTCCGCCGCGATAGCGGCTTCGTCCAACAATACAAAGTTATACAGACTTAAGGTGGGCGGTTTTAAAAATAAACTGACCGCAACTGCGTATGCGAGCAAGATAAAAAAATCACTGAAGTTGAATTCGGTGTCGGTGGCCAGTAATAGTTATCGTTAATACCCGGAATTATGAGATAACAAAAACGGATTGTCGCAATTTCATCCAGAATTATTTAATGTGGATGAATCGCATGTGATATTCGAAACACAGGACAAAGAAGCCTTCTGCCGTTATCATATAGAACATCAAGATGAAATTTTAGAACCGGGTTACGGCTTTTCTTTAGTTAAAAAATTCCTGATTATTAACGAGAGCTGCCCGGATCAACTGCGGAAATTAAGCTTCACCTATCATCTCTGTCCGATAGCGATAAATCCTGATATTTTCAGACCAATAATCAGGCGCCAGGCCCGCTTTTTGTTTTAAATGCCGCAGAAACTGTTTAGGCTCCGGCAGTTGCTCCCATACCGAGGGCAAAAAGGTCCCGCGACGGCGGCTTTTTTCCAATATTAAACCGTCTATTCTCGGTGGAAGCTGTTCGTGCCTGTTCGCAAGGTCGTAGATCACTGGTTCTTCCAATATTAAGCCGTCTATGCCCGGTTGCAACTGGGTTATCAAGTCCTGTTCAGAGGTAAATGAAACCGGTTCAGCAGGCGTCAGTATGGACAAGTGTATTTCCAGTTCGGCGAATTCATCGTCTGTCAACGGTGGAAAGCGGGGGTCTTTGAAGGCCGCTAAAAAAGCATTTTCTACAATATCTTTGGCCAGCGGTCTGATCGCTTCCAGCACGCCGATACAACCGCGCAGTTCATGGTTTTTATGCAGGGTAACAAATGTAGCGCGATGCTCTTTCAGCTCATCCGGAAAATCGGCCAAATTAACTTTTAGGGCCCGGCCTGTTTGCAATCCATGCTGAATGGAGCTTTTCGCCAAATCCAGCAATCGCTGTTGATGTTCCTTATTCAATGACATAAGCACCGTATCCCACAACTCTGCTTTTATCTCCAGCGGTATCGCCGGAGTTGCGCATGTCGATTGTTTTAATTATTAATGATTTTTCCCGCGCCAGCTTTAACAATCCGCTGACAGGGACTTTGCCGCAGGCGGAGTCAAAAGCGAGCTGCTCGTATTGCAGCGTTTCTATGACAGAGCTGGTTGCCTTGTCAAGCCGTTTTGCGGTGGCGTAATCGTGATAATGACTCAAGTCGGAACTGATAACAATCAACGTTTCATCACCGCCCCACAGCGCATCGATAACCTGACTGACTTGGTCCGGCGACGCGTCGCCTGCGATGATGGGAACAATTTTGAAGCCATCCAGCATTTCCTGTAAAAAAGGCAAATGCACTTCCAGACTGTGTTCATAGGTATGCGCCTGTTCAAGGTAATCGACAAAAGGCAGCCTGGCTATAGCCTCTACGGCTTCCTGATCAACTTCAATAGCGCCCAAAGGTGTGATGAATGATTCCGCTTTGCTCACAGCCAGTCCCGTGAAAGCGACACGATGGGACGGGCCGATGATGACAACGCGGGTTATCAGGTCATGAGCTTTCTTTAACCGCACATAGGCGCTTGCCGCAACGGGGCCTGAATAAATGTAGCCTGCATGAGGCACGATAATGGCTTTGGGAACTTTCGGGCCGGATTCAGCATCCATTAAATATTGATCCAGCATTTGATGCAGTTGTTGCCGGTTTGCAGGGTAAAAAGTTCCTGCTACAGCGGGTTGTCTATTCATAAGAAATCCTCTTGTTTCCCGGTAAAAGATTCATGAAATCTTTGCAAGTTATTAAAATCAGTGACTTAAATCAAAAACTTTAAATGCTAATATCAATTTAAGACAAGATGATTTATTAACGGTTCCAGAGAGAATATATGACTACTTTTATCAGCCATGATACGGTGAAAACCCGCTATTGGCATACCTTGGATGACGGGCGTATTCAATGTGATGTGTGCCCGAGATTTTGCAAACTCCACGAAGGCCAGCGCGGCTTGTGCTTCGTCAGGCAGAATCTGGATAATCAGATTGTCATGACCAGCTACGGACGCTCCAGCGGTTTTGCTATTGATCCTATAGAAAAGAAGCCACTGAATCATTTTTTGCCCGGCACGTCGGTATTGTCCTTCGGTACCGCCGGTTGTAATCTGGCCTGCAAATTTTGTCAGAATTGGGATATCAGCAAATCGCGGGAAATGGATACGCTGATGAGCAAGGCTTCTCCCGAAGCAATCGCCCAGGCTGCACTGGATAATGGCTGCAATAGTGTTGCCTATACCTATAATGATCCGGTGGTATTTCATGAATATGCGGTCGATACCGCTCAAGCCTGCAGAAGTCTCGGGATAAAATCCGTAGCGGTTTCTGCAGGTTATGTCTGCGAGGAGCCCAGAGCTGAATTTTATCAATTTATGGATGCTGCCAACATTGATTTAAAAGCCTTTACCGAGCGTTTTTATCATGAAATTACCGGCGGGCATCTGCAACCGGTATTGGATACTCTTAAATACATCAAGCATGAAACACCTGTCTGGCTGGAAATAACGACGCTGCTTATTCCTGATGAGAATGATTCAGAAGCAGAACTGGAAGCGATGACCCAATGGGTCGTCGAAAACCTGGGGGCGGATGTGCCGATGCATTTTACAGCATTTCATCCTGACTGGAAGATGCGTGACAAGCCGCATACCCCGATAAAAACGTTGCTACAGGCACGACAAATCGCGTTAAAAAATGGTGTGCATTATGCCTATGTAGGCAATGTTCATGATAAATCGGCAGACAGTACTTATTGTCACGGCTGCGGCAAGTTGTTGATAGGCCGTGACTGGTATGAGCTGTCCGAATGGAATCTGGATGAGTCAGGCAGTTGCAAATTTTGCGGCGAACGCTGCGCGGGTGTATTCAATGCAAAGCCGGGGGACTGGGGGGCAAAGCGAAAAGCAGTTGCCATGGGTTGAGCAGAATCATTCGTATACAAGTAGCCAAAACCTTTTAACACCCACTTACCACGAAGCCAGTGCCCAAGCCAGGCTTCGTGGTAAATTGAAAATCGATAGGCGAAGATTGATGCTTGCAATAATCAGTTATAGCGAATCGCCAATCTCAGGCTTATAAAAAGGCCACGTTTTAACGTGCAGATATTTTCTGATCGGCGTTTTGATAACCGACACACAAAGCGCGATAGAGAACAGACACCAGACCGCAGCATATTCGTTAGGATCGGTCGTGGTAATATCTGAAATTAACGGCCCAATCAGATAATGGAAGCCCACGAAACGCCATGAACCATAGATAAAAGGCATATAAAAAGCCACTACGATATAGGTAAACGAATGCAAGCCCCAGTCAAAACCAAACAGCCATTTGACCGGATCGGACATGAGGCCATTTAAAGGCATTTGCCAGGCAATATGCCAGGAACCAGAAGTAGAACAGACGCTGGGACCGCAAAAGCCTTCGACGCCGATATGACATGTTCCCGCCCAGCCAAAAGGATACATTTTGACCAGCATGGCAAGTGAACCAAGCGCACAAATCGTATAAACCGTTGTACGTATTTTTAATTTGACACTGACCGGAATGAAGTACATCGCGACCATGTTGACAAAAAATGGCTGAAACGCAACATGTAGATAGCCAAACAGCGTGAGTATCTGATTATTCGGATTGTCGCATAAATCGATATAGACGTAAGTCACTGCCTGCAATAATTCCATCAAGGCAAAATAGGTTAACGGGATCCAAAGCTCCTTGGATTCGCCTTGTTTAATTGCAACATACGCTGCGGTACTAAGACCTGCGACGGCTAAAACACCCGACGCTTCACCACTCCAACACATAAAACCAACCCTTCTCTCTTATAATTATTAAATACCGCTTATTTCAACAACCTCCTCGCTGGCTTATGACGTTGAAAAAACGGTAATATTTTTTGTTATATTGATTGTCAATGCTTCTATCAGCAAAAACTTGCTTATTGTATTACAACTTGTGAGGGTTTGAGAAAGTGTTGTGAAAACAACCTGAACAGCTTGCAGGTGAGGCACGAATCCCGACAAACACGAATTACGTTGTGCAGGGATTCGTAAAGCTAATGTGACGTCAGTTGATATGCATTCCAAAGCAGGAACAGGAGCATGAAAACGGGAAAAACACTAACCTTTATAGCTTATATGCAGCCCTATCAATATAAATATCAACAGGATTTTCCGGAAGGATAGCAGCAACCGGTAAATCCAGACCCAATCGCCAGTTTTTAACCGCTTCCTGTTTGTTCGCGCCGGTAATCAGGAAAATGAGTTGGTGCGTATTGCTTAAGGCTTTGGCGCTTATCGACACGCGTTCCGGCGGAGGTTTGGGGGAATTGTAAACGGCATGTGCCAGTTCTTCTTCCTGATGCTGATGCCCGGGAAACAAACTCGCCGTATGGCCGTCTTCACCCATACCCAGCAAAACCATATCGAACGGCACGGCATCGGCGACAATTTGTTGATACTGCTGCGCAGCTCGTTCCGGCCCCAGTTCGGCAAGGATGGTAAATATCTGTGACTCCGGAATCGCGACTTTTCCAAGAAAAGCCTGTGTAGCCATCAGACTGTTTCTATCGGCGTGATCTACCGGCAAACAGCGTTCGTCGCCATAATAGATATGCCAGTTAGCCCAGTTTGCATCCGACAGGGCTAACAAGCGATAGACTTTTTCCGGCGTACTGCCTCCGGCTAATACTAATTTAAAGATGCCATGTTCTGCAATGGCCTGTTCAGCGGCATCAAGAATTTGCCGGCAGGCGGCTACTGCAACCTGATCGGCGGTTTCCAGGATATGCCAACGATTGTTATTCTGCATTTATTTACACTCAGGTGTTAAGGAACTGCGCCAGGATTGGACGCTTTTATCAAATAAACGGCTGTCCTCGGGGCCCCATGAACCCGCGGGGTAAGTGGCGATGTAGTCGCGTTCGATCGCCCAGGTCTGCAGGATTGGGTCGACAATACGCCAGGCATATTCGACTTCATCAAAACGAAGAAATAGTGATCTGTCGCCTTTCAAGACATCCAGTAGCAAGTCTTCATAAGCATCAATGGATTTTTCGTCCTCGTTACGGAAACTGGCATCCAGACTTCTGGTTCTGGTGCTCATCTCCAGGCCGGGTTCCTTTACCGTCATTTCGATACGAATACACTCTTCCGGCTGTATGCCCAATAACACCCAATTTTGATTCATGCATTGCACGTCGGTATCACGGAAAAATTGCAACGGCGGGTGGCGGAAACAAATCGAAATTGTTGATTGCGCTTTTGCCATGCGCTTGCCGGTACGCATATAAAAAGGCACGCCGCGCCAACGCCAGTTATCAATATACAATTTCATCGATGCGTAGGTTTCAGTCACGCTGTTGGCTGGAACGTTATCTTCCTGCAAATAGCCATTGACTTTTTCGCCGTTAACGTGGCCTTTGGCATATTGGCCGCGAAAGGCATGACCATGCACCGCTTCCTTTGGAATAGGACGGATAGACTTCAACACTTTGACTTTTTCATCACGCAATGCTTCAGCTTCCATAGACACGGGAGGTTCCATCGTTACCAGCGTCAGCAATTGCAGCAAATGACTTTGCAGCATATCGCGCATTGCACCGGCACTGTTATAGTATTCACCACGACTTTCTATGCCGATTTCTTCAGAATGGGTAATCTGAATATGGTCTATATAATTACGATTCCACAGAGGCTCCAGCATCACATTGGCAAAACGGAATACCAGTACATTTTGCACCATACCTTTGCCTAAATAATGATCAATGCGGTAAATTTGCTCTTCAGTCAAATAGTGACTGATGCGTTTTTGCAGCGCTTCGGCGCTGTCAAGATCATAACCAAACGGTTTTTCAATAATGACCCGCCGCCAACCGTATTCTTCATCAAACAAAGAGTTGTTGCTTAACAGTTCCATGACTCTGCCAAAATCTGACGGACTGATGGATAAATAAAAGGCGATATTTTTAGGGAACTTGTTCTTCTGATTGAGCAGTTCAGCCAGTTCCCTATAACATTGTTCCTGTTGTATATCGCCTTGATGATACTGCAGGCGTTCACTGAAACGCTGGAAAAGCGATTCATCAAAATCGTCCCTCGCTTTGGCCTGGACCATATCCCTGACTTCCGCCAGCCATTTTTTCTGATCCCAGGGCCTGCGTCCTATGGCTAAGATACGCGTGCCTTCAGGCAATCGTTTGGCAATATCAAGATGATACAGTGCGGGCATTAATTTGACGCGGGAGAGATTTCCCGTGGCGCCAAAAATTACATAAGTACAGGGGTCGGCTTTCATAATCTAAGGTTATTGGTTTTGAAAAAGATGAAAATCACAGTGATACCAAAGCCCATTTTAACAAAACAGGAACACTACTCTTGCAAATATTATTTCGTAAGCGAAATACAGCAATTCAGAGTATTTGAAAATCCAACAATAAAGGAGTTCTACCTTTTTATGACGGGCACACTTCCCCCTCTCCTTTCTGGCTAGAGTTCACAGTGTTTCGTTATCATGACGGGTAAGCTGTTGCTGGCTCCTGAAAG
>JAGXGJ010000136.1 GCA_024636875.1 Methylococcaceae bacterium
AAAATAAAAAAGGAGGGCTATCTTAACTTTTAGATAAATTGGTCTGGACAATGGGGATTACTATAATTATAGGTCAACTAAGGTAAAGCGGACATTTCTATTTTGCAGGAAAGAGGACATTTCTATTTAGCGTTGACAACTCAAAGATTCAAACTCTGTTTTTGGGCTGTATTGTGTTAACATTAGATGATTTGCTCCCCTCCCCATATATTCGACGTTATTTATGATTAAACAACGAACTTTAAAAAATACCATCAGAGCTACAGGTGTAGGTCTACACACGGGCGATAAAGTATTTTTAACTTTGCGTCCGGCTGAGCCAAACACGGGGATCAGGTTTCGCCGGGTCGATTTTGATGAACCCGTTACCATTCAGGCAACGCCGGATAATGTTGGCGAAACCATACTTTCAACAACGCTGGTTGCCGGTGATGTAAAAATTTCGACTGTAGAACATTTACTTTCCGCTTTTGCCGGCTTAGGCATAGACAACGCCATCATTGATGTGAGTGCGGCAGAAGTTCCGATCATGGACGGCAGCGCCGGGCCTTTTGTGTTTTTGCTGCAGTCGGCTGGAGTCGAGGAGCAGGATTGTCCAAAACAGTATATTCGAATAAAGCGCAGGATTAAAGTTGAAGAGGGCGATAAATGGGCTGCCTTTGATCCATTTGAGGGATTTAAAGTAACTTTTACGATTGATTTTGAACACCCCGCTTTTGGAGATAATGTAAAGACTTCAACAATGGATTTTTCATCGACCACCTTTGTAAAAGAAGTGAGTCGAGCCAGAACTTTTGGATTCATGAAAGATATCGAAATGCTGCGGCAAAATAATCTGGCTTTAGGTGGAAGCCTTGATAATGCTATCGTAGTTGATGATGACAAAATTCTTAATGAAGACGGACTGCGTTGCGTGGATGAATTTGTAAAACATAAAATTCTTGATGCGATTGGTGACCTGTATCTGTTGGGACATAGTTTGATAGGTGCATTTACCGGTTATAAATCAGGACACGGATTAAATAATAAACTGCTCCGCACTTTATTGAATGATAAGGATGCCTGGGAAATGGTTTCTTTTTCTGAAGAGGACGAAGCACCGATTTCTTTTATGCGTTCTGCACAAACCCTAAGACCCGCTGAATAACTTTTCAAGTGTTACCGGAGAGCCGTTCCAATGTTGCACTTAGCCTTAATAGCGCTAGTTTCAATTGATCATCAGTAATATTAAGGCTGTCATTTCGGATAACCGCTATTTTTTCTTCAGAAGGTAAATTTGCTTTCCGATGAGACCTTAATACAAGTCCGGTCTGTTCAGCAATTATCTTAACCTGCATTGACTCTATCGATGTTCTTGTAAATGGCGCGATAGCGGCAAGAATAGCGTTATTATAAAATCGCAGCTGTGATGCCCATGCGGCAGAATCTGTATAAATCAACAGATTTTTTTCTTTTATGAGGCAGTACCGGACCTGTTTTGCTAATGGTTCAGGTAAAACCGCCTGGACATATTGCAAAACCTGTTTCTGTTGCTCAATCTGACTGTAAAAATAGGCCATTGTCCGGTTTGGAAACGACAAAGACGTTTTAAATGCAGGTGGTTTTTTTGGCATAAATAAGTGCTGGTGGCGAAGTCTTTTATAAAAAAATGGATTTCCATTCTTGCCCCGAAGGACGGGAAGTCCAGCAAGAAAGGCTATAAAACTTCGTGTCCTTCGCGCTCCTGGAGTTGAGTACTTACTTAGGCCTGCGCTTTGTTTTCAGCTTTTTGCTGATAACTAGCCATCTGATTAAAGTTCAGATAGCGATAAGTATCATCGGCTGTTTTGCTGATTTGTCCTGCATAATTCATATATTCATCAAAGGTCGGAATTTTACCCAGAATGGAACACACTGCCGCCAGTTCGGCGGAGGACAAAAACACATTGGCGCCGTTACCCAAACGGTTAGGGAAATTACGGGTTGAGGTAGAAATCACGGTAGAATTTTCTGCTACGCGCGCCTGATTGCCCATACATAATGAACAGCCTGGCATTTCCATTCTGGCGCCGGCTTTGCCAAAGGCATTGTAAAAGCCTTCTTCGGTTAATTGTTTTTGGTCCATTTTGGTAGGTGGAGCTACCCACAAGCGGGTTGGCAGTTCACCTTTCTGCTGCTCCAGCAATTTGCCAGCAGCACGGAAATGACCAATATTGGTCATGCAGGAACCTAGAAATACTTCGTCAATTTTAGTTCCAGACACTTCTGAAAGAGTTTTTATATCATCGGGGTCATTTGGACACGCTAACAATGGCTCCTTGATTTCACTCATATTAATTTCAATGACTTCAAAGTATTCGGCGTCGGTATCGGGTTCAAGCAATACCGGATTGGACAACCATTCTTCCATGCCCTTGATTCTGCGTTCGAGAGTGCGTACATCACCATAACCTTCAGTAATCATCCATTTCAGCAGGGCGATATTTGAACTTAAATATTCACGGATTGGCGCTTCATTCAAACGAATCGTACAGCCGCCGGCAGAACGCTCCGCCGAGGCGTCGGATAATTCAAAGGCCTGTTCAACTTTCAGGTCAGGCAAGCCTTCAATTTCCAGAATACGACCTGAAAATACATTTTTTTTGCCTTTTTTATCAATCGTCAGCAAGCCGCGTTGCAGGGCTGCATAAGGGATGGCGTTTACCATGTCGCGCAAGGTAATGCCTGGCTGCATTTCACCTTTAAAACGGACCAATACGGATTCCGGCATGTCCAGCGGCATGACTCCGGCAGCCGCTGCAAATGCAACCAGCCCGGACCCTGCCGGGAAGGAAATTCCTATTGGAAAGCGGGTATGTGAATCGCCGCCCGTGCCGGCTGTATCGGGCAATAACATGCGGTTTAACCAGGAATGAATAATACCATCACCAGGACGTAATGAGACGCCGCCGCGATTCATAATAAAATCCGGCAGTGTATGCTGCATAGTGACATCAACAGGTTTGGGATACGCTGCGGTATGACAGAAGGATTGCAACACCAGATCCGCTGAAAAACCTAAACAGGCCAGGTCTTTTAATTCGTCCCGGGTCATGGGTCCAGTCGTATCCTGGGAACCGACAGTGGTCATATGAGGTTCACAATAGGTATGGGGTCTGACTCCTGCAACGCCGCAGGCTTTGCCTACTATTTTTTGGGCCAGTGTAAAACCTTTACCGCTGTCTTTAGCGTTAACAGGACGGCGAAAAACCGTGGAGGCAGCCATACCTGATGCCTTACGCGCACGGTCTGTCAAGCCCCGTCCAATAATTAAAGGGATACGGCCTCCTGCACGAACTTCATCAAGTATAACATCGGTTTTTAATTCGAATTTACAGAGCACTTCATCGCTGTCATGACGCTTGACAACCCCGTCATAAACATAGATATCAATGACATCACCCATAGCCATGGCGGTGACATCACATTCGAAAGGTAATGCGCCTGAATCTTCCATAGTATTGAAGAAAATAGGCGCGATTTTACCACCGATACAGACACCGCCTTCACGCTTATTGGGAATAAATGGAATATCATTGCCCATGTGCCATAAAACGGAATTGGTTGCTGATTTTCGCGAGGACCCCGTACCTACTACATCGCCGACATAAGCCACGGGAAAACCTTTGGTTTTCAGCTCATTTATTTGTTGCTCCGCATTAGTAATGCCCTCACGCGGCATTTTTAGCATGGCTTTGGCATGGAGCGGGATATCGGGTCTGGACCACGCGTCAGGTGCAGGTGACAAATCATCGGTATTGGTTTCACCGCTTACTTTAAAGACTGTTACGGTAAGTTTTTCCGGTACTTGCGGCTTGCTGGTAAACCATTCGGCAGCAGCCCAGGACTCAATAACCTGCCTGGCAAAAGAATTTCCTGCTTCGGCTTTTTCTTGCACATCATGGAAGGCATCAAAAACCAGCAAGCTATGGGAAAGCGCTTTTGCCGCGATCGGAGCCAACGCATCGTTATTCAACAGGTCTATTAATGGTGCAATGTTATAACCGCCTAACATAGTGCCTAATAATTCTGTCGCGTCGGCGGCGTTTAAAACAGGCGAACTGACTTCACCTTTTGCTATAGCCGCCAAAAAGCCGGCCTTGATGTAAGCCGCTTCATCAACGCCTGCCGGAACGCGATTAGTGAGCAAGTCTAAAATAAATTCTTCCTCCCCCGCCGGCGGTTGTTTAAGAAATTTAACCAAAACGGCCATCTGCTCTGCATTTAGCGGTTTGGGCACAACGCCATCAGCGGCGCGTTCTTCTACATGTTTGCGGTAGTGTTCTAGCACAACGGGGCTCCTTAGGGATAATTTTTCGTAGGGCGGACAGGTCGATTTGCCCACTATTAATGAGAGTGAGGACGGCATTCAGAAATACATTGTCCACCTTTGTCTATTAAAACCCTCTCGTATCAGAGGGTTGTTGATAAGCAAAATCTTTCCTGAATTTACTGATCAATTGAACGAACCTGGAACCAGGCAAGCCTGAGCTTGCTTGTAGCTTTGCATCGCTGAGTTGTTGAAGCATTAAATTGATAGACTTGGGTTTTGCATTCAGGCGCCGGAGCCATAAATGGTCATGATAGCAAAATAATTAAAAAGAGTTAAAAATGAATCGCAGATGCTTGAGGCGGGCAGCAAAGAAAAGGTAGTTGTGTATGGTCTCAAGTATTGGAATCTACTTTATTTAAATTTGTCCTAAAAGATAGAGATATCAGTTAAATAATATTTAAATCCGGTTCTTTAGAAGGAGAATTGGACTTTAGGAAGCAGGATTTGCAGGTATTCCAATCATGATTTAGTATTTTAGAGGGAAGTCGCTATGAAATATTTTTTATTATCCATATGTTTTTTAATGATCGCGTGCTCGAATCTGCCACCTGCGATCGAGGATCCACCGCTCTATGACATTTCCTATAGCGAGGCAATCCGGAACATTGCCCACTTTAAAGAGGCGCCTGTGCGTTGGGGTGGTGCTGTCATTGATGTAGAAAACGAACAAAACTACAGTGTTGTACAAGTATTGTATTATCCTCTTAACAGCTATGGACGGCCACAGCTAAACAAATCCAATGAAGGACGTTTTCTTATTAAAAGCCCGGAGTTTCTCGACCCTGCTGTATATACAAGTAATACCGAAATTACCATTGCCGGGACGCTTATAGGTGATGTTGAGCGTTCAGTTGGCAAAAAATCTCTCCGTTTGCCGATGATTGCAGCCAAGGTAATTCACCTTTGGCCAGCCTATGAATACAACAATTATTATGGCTACGGTGGTTATGGTTATGGTGGTTTTGGCTACGGTTACCCTTATTTTGGATATTATGGCTATTACCCCTTTTACAGGGGCGGATACTTTGGGCCATACTGGTAATAGAGCTGTAGTTTAGTGATCTTGTCGGGAGTGTTAATCTCATTGGTCCAGGAGGCTGATTATGGATGCTCTAAAAGCCCGATTGAGCTGGACAATTAACGTGGACTCAAGCCAACGAAATTGACTGTCTGAGACGTTTTTTATGGTTTTGGCAAGATAAGTGCTGGTCAAGCTTTTACTGGGAAGTGCTTTGCCTGCTTCTAAATAGGTGCGTAAACATACGCATTAGATAATTCGCTTTCCGTTGACAGGTTTTGCAACCTGCAACTGGAATCCTGGTTGGGCAGTTTCAACCGATTGGCCTCAGTCCGTTTTAGCAATATGGCTTTAACCTG
>JAGXGJ010000137.1 GCA_024636875.1 Methylococcaceae bacterium
CGTCCTGTCGAAGGAAGAAGGCGGACGTCATACGCCATTCTTTAACGGTTACCGGCCACAGTTCTATTTCAGAACAACCGACGTAACCGGTGCGGTTGATCTGCCTGAAGGTGTTGAAATGGTCATGCCGGGAGATAATATCTCGGTAAAAGTCAAATTGATTTCACCGATTGCCATGGAAGAAGGCTTGCGTTTTGCAATTCGTGAAGGTGGTCGTACAGTGGGTGCGGGCGTTGTTGCATCTATAATCGAGTAAGAGATATGTCTAATCAAACTATCAGAATCCGGTTGAAATCATTTGACCATAAATTAATCGATCAATCGGCTGGTGAGATAGTAGAAACAGCAAGGAGAACAGGCGCCCAAGTTAAAGGTCCTATTCCCTTGCCTACTAAAAAAGAGCGTTTTACGATTTTGATTTCTCCGCACGTTAATAAAGATGCCAGAGATCAGTATGAATTAAGAACGTATAAAAGATTGCTGGATATCGTTGAGCCAACAGAAAAAACCGTAGATGCATTGATGAAATTGGATCTTGCTGCGGGCGTTGATGTTCAAATAAAGTTGAATTAAAGTTAGAGGAATTGGCAGATGTCAATAGGTCTTATAGGTCGTAAATGTGGTATGACCAGAGTTTTTTCTGAAGATGGTTCATCGGTACCTGTTACTGTTCTCCAGATTGATTCAAACAGAGTTACTCAGGTTAAAACGGTTGAGGTTGATGGTTATCGTTCTATTCAAGTAACAGCGGGCGATAAAAAATCTTCAAGAGTCAATAAAGCAATGGCAGGTCATTATGCGTCGGCTAATGTGACAGCTGGTAGAGGTCTTTGGGAATTCAGGCTCGAAGATGGAGAAGGTGTCGATTTATCAGCCGGTTCAGAATTATCTTTGGATATATTTTCTGCCGGTCAAGTGGTTGACGTTCGGGGTAAAAGTATTGGTAAAGGTTTTGCGGGCGGGGTGAAACGGCATCATTTCAGCATGCAGGATGCCACGCATGGCAACTCTCGTTCGCACAGGGTGTTGGGTTCTATAGGCATGAACCAAACACCAGGGCGTGTATTTAAAGGCAAAAAAATGGAAGGGCATCTTGGCGCAGTCAAGGCGACAATCCAAAACTTGACTATTCATGCCATCGATGCTTCAAGAAATTTGATTTTAATAAAAGGTGCTGTGCCCGGCGCTAAAGGCGGTGATGTAATCATTACTCCCGCAATGAAATTGAAAAATAAAGGCTAAGCTATGGGTTTGCAAATACCTGTTTTAAATGAACAAGACTCTGCAGGACAAGTAGAGGTAAATGAGGCAGTTTTTGGTCAGTCTTTTAATGAGACATTGATTCATCAATTGGTTACCAGATATCTGGCGGGAGCGCGCGCAGGCACAAAAGCACAAAAAACCCGCTCGGATGTCAGTGGAGGCGGCGCAAAGCCCTGGCGGCAAAAAGGCACGGGCCGTGCCAGATCAGGCACAATCCGTAGCCCAATCTGGCGGACAGGTGGCGTCGCCTTCGCGGCAAGGCCAAGAAATTACGAACAAAAGTTAAACAAAAAAATGTTTCGTGCAGGGATTCGATCTATTTTGTCTGAATTGCTGAGGCAAGATCGTTTGGTTGTGAGCAGCGATATTCTTCCTGCTAGCCCTAAAACGAAAGTTTTATATGAAAAACTAAAAAATTTTGACGCAAAACGAATATTGATTGTTGTAGAAAATGTAGATGAAAATCTGGCTTTAGCATCAAGAAATATACCTTATGTAGAAGTAATCGAGGCGGCAAATTTAAGTCCTGTGCTATTAGTCGCTGCCGATAAGGTTATCGCTACACCCGGTGCGCTGAAGCAATTAGAGGAGCGCTTGGCATGAGTTTAAACAAATACCGGTTGGCGAGTGTGCTTGAAGCACCCATTATCTCTGAGAAGAGCACTATTGCCGCTGAAAAAAATAAAAGATTTGTTTTTAAAGTGCAAAAACAGGCGACCAAGAAACAAGTTAAAAATGCGGTAGAAATAATGTTTGGCGTAGAGGTTGATTCTGTTCAAGTTTTGAACGTTAAAGGCAAACAGAAAAGAGTTGGCCGTTCATTGGGCCAAAGATCAGATTGGAAAAAGGCTTACGTAAAGCTGAAGTCTGGTCATGACATAGAATTCTCTGCTGCTTAATTTATTAAAGTGATAGATCAATAGGAAACGGTAGAAAGCATGGCGATTGTAAAGTCAAAACCGACGTCACCGGGATCACGGTTTGTAGTACGCATCAAAAACGATGAGTTGCATAAAGGCAAACCATTTGCACCTTTACTGAGTAAAAATAGTAAAAGTGGCGGTCGTAATAATCAGGGGCGTATAACAACGCGTCATATCGGTGGTGGCCATAAGCAACACTATCGCGTTATTGATTTTAAAAGGAATAAAATTGATATTCCTGCTGTTGTAGAGCGTCTTGAGTACGACCCGAACAGAACCGCGAATATTGCCCTGGTTTTATTCAAGGATGGTGAGCGCAGATATATTATTGCGCCAAAAGGGCTGGTTGTTGGTCAGGAAATAGTTTCTTCAGAAACTGTTCCAGTCAAGGCGGGTAATTGTATGCCGCTAAGAAATATACCCCTGGGCACAACTGTTCACTGTGTGGAGTTAAAACCAGGCAAGGGTGCGCAAGTAGCCAGAAGCGCAGGAACATCTGTCCAGTTGGTTGCAAGAGAAGGCGCTTATGCAACTATAAGAATGCGTTCAGGTGAAATGCGCAAGGTTATGGCGGATTGCCGGGCTGTAATTGGTGAGGTATCAAACTCCGAACACAATCTGGCTTCTCTCGGCAAGGCTGGGGCATCCAGATGGCGAGGCATTCGTCCTACAGTCCGTGGTGTGGTAATGAATCCGGTAGATCATCCGCATGGCGGCGGTGAAGGCCGTACATCGGGTGGCAGGCACCCTGTATCGCCTTGGGGTATGCCGACTAAGGGATACAAAACAAGAAAAAACAAACGTACTGATAATATGATTATCAGACGTCGTAAGCAGAAATAGAGAGGAATCAGCGTGCCGCGTTCAATTAAAAAAGGTCCATTTATTGATCATCATCTTCTAAAAAAAGTTGAAGATGCTGTAAGTAGCAATAGCCGGAAACCGATTAAAACATGGTCAAGAAGATCAATGATTATACCAGATATGCTGGGCTTAACTATTGCAATCCATAATGGGCGGCTGCACATTCCAGTTCTCATTTCCGAGAATATGGTCGGGCATAAATTAGGTGAGTTTGCACCCACTCGAACATATAAAGGCCATGTGGCCGACAAGAAATCGAGGTAGTGGTGATGGAAATTTCAGCAAGATTAAATAACGCCCCATTATCAGCGCAAAAAGCGCGATTGGTGGGCGATCAAATTCGTGGTATGCCAGTTGAAAAAGCACTGAATACATTGAAATTCAGTTCTAAAAAAGCAGCGGCTATATTCAAGAAGGTTCTGGAGTCGGCGATAGCCAATGCAGAACACAATGAAAGTGCAGATATTGATGAATTAAGGGTGTCTACCGTTTACGTCAATGAAGGGGCGACCATGAAGAGATTTAAGGCAAGAGCTAAAGGACGTGCAAACCATATCCTTAAAAGAACCTGCCATATTACAGTTAAAGTCGCAGAATTGGAGTAGGGGCAGAAAATGGGTCAAAAGGTACATCCAACAGGTATACGTCTGGGAATTGTAAAGGACTGGAATTCAAGATGGTATGCAAACAGCCAGGATTATTCAGTTTTCCTGCATCAGGATTTAACAGTCAGAGCATTTATCAGGAAAAAACTGGCTCATGCTTCTGTAAGTCATATTCAAATTAATCGCCCGGCGAATAATGCACATATAACGATACATACAGCCCGCCCGGGCATCGTCATCGGCAAAAAGGGTGAAGATATTGATGTGCTGCGTAAAGACATATCAAAAATGATGGGTATTCCGGTCCAATTGAATGTTGAAGAGATCAGAAAGCCCGAACTGGACGCGCAATTAGTGGCTGAAGGCGTGGCTCAACAGCTTGAAAAAAGAATTATGTATCGCCGGGCAATGAAACGCGCCGTGACCAATACCATGCGTTTGGGCGCCGAGGGTATTAAAATAAATGTGGGTGGTCGCTTAAACGGTGCCGAAATAGCAAGAAGCGAATGGTACAGAGAAGGGCGCGTACCTTTGCATACCTTAAGAGCGGATATTGATTATGCAACAGCAGAGGCAAATACGACCTATGGAATTATTGGCATCAAGGTGTGGATATTCAAAGGCGAAGTATTCGACATGGATGCACATATTGCATCTATTAATTCTGAATCCAAGAAATAGTTGAAGGGATAGAGAAATGCTTCAACCTAAAAGAACCAAATTCCGTAAGCAACATAAAGGCAGAAATAACGGTACTGCTGTACGCGGGTCATCAGTCAGCTTTGGCGAGTATGGCTTAAAATCAATCAGCCGCGGCAGACTTACTGCCAGACAAATTGAATCGGCACGGAGAACCATTACAAGGCACGTTAAACGTGGCGGTAAGCTATGGATCAGAATCTTTCCTGATAAGCCAATTACCAAAAAACCTTTAGAAGTTCGTATGGGAAAAGGAAAAGGTAGTGTAGAATACTGGGTTGCTCAAGTAAGACCAGGAACCATGTTGTATGAAATACAGGGTGTTTCAGAAGAACTGGCACGTGAAGCATTCACGCTAGCAGCCGCCAAGCTGCCTTTAAAAACACTGTTTACCGCCCGGACGATAATGTAATGAAAGCAAGTGAATTACGTAAAAAATCAAAAGACGAATTAGGAGCTATGTTGCTCGATTTATCACGTGAGCGATTTAATCTTAGAATGCAAAAAGGTACAGGTCAATTGACGAGGCCTGATCAAGTAAAAAAGGTTAGACGCAATGTTGCACGTATCCAAACCATATTAAAAGAAATGGCGGCTGCATAGAATGAGTGAAAATGTAAGCGAAAACATAAGCAGGGTACGGACAATCAGTGGTCGGGTTGTCAGTAATAAAATGGACAAAACCATTACAGTTTTGGTAGAGCGTGTTGTAAAGCATCCGGTGTATGGCAAGTACATTAAACGTTCGACTAGAATGATGGCTCATGATGAACAAAATGTTTGCCAGGAAGGTGATGTAGTGGCTATTACATCATGCAGGCCTATGTCTAAAAACAAGACCTTTAAATTGGTTCAGGTTTTGGAAAGTGCTAACAAATAGCGTTCAGCTATTCATATACAGATAACGGGAATAAATCATGATTCAGATGCAAACTAACCTTGACGTCGCCGATAACAGCGGTGCAAAAAGGGTCATGTGTATCAAAGTATTAGGAGGATCGCATAGACGTTATGCCGGCATTGGTGACATTATCAAGGTCAGTATTAAGGATGCCATACCTCGTGGAAGAGTAAAAAAAGGTGAAGTCTATAATGCCTTGGTCGTTAGAACGCGCAAAGGCGTTCGTAGGCCTGACGGCTCAGTCATTCGCTTTGATGGTAACGCAGCAGTTATTCTTAATAACAATTTACAGCCATTAGGTACACGTATTTTTGGGCCTGTAACACGTGAGCTAAGAGGGGAGAAATTTATGAAAATTATCTCATTGGCTCCTGAAGTTTTATAAGGTAGGGTTCAGAAATGCAAAAAATTAGAAAAGGCGATGATGTTATTGTTCGTACCGGTAAGGATAAAGGTAAGAGCGGCAGAGTAACCAAGGTATTAAAAGACGATAAGGTTTTGGTTGAGGGAATAAACCAGGTCAAAAAACATCAAAAAGCCAATCCGAATGCAGGTGTTTCAGGCGGAATTATTGTCAAGGATATGCCAATAAATATTTCCAATATAGGATTATATAATCCTGCAACCAAAAAAGCAGATCGAGTCGGCTTTAAGTTTCTGGAAAATGGAAAGAAAGTCCGATACTTTAAGTCAACTGATGAAGTTGTTGATGTGTAAGGTATAGATGAATCATGGCTAGACTAGAGTCCGTATATAAAGAAAAAATTCTTACAGCCTTAGTAGAGCAGTTTGCCTATAAGTCTGTGATGCAAGCGCCGCGTATTACCAAAATAACCTTGAATATGGGTGTGGGTGGGGCTGTTGCTGATAAAAAAGTATTGCAATCAGCGGTAAGCGACATGGAAAAAATTTCCGGTCAAAAACCTGTTGTTACCTTGGCAAGAAAATCTATTGCCGGGTTTAAGATTCGAGACGATATGCCTATTGGTTGTAAGGTAACATTACGCAGCGATAGGATGTATGAATTCCTGGATCGTTTAATTAGTATTTCTATTCCTCGGATCCGTGATTTCAGAGGGTTGAATCCAAAAAGCTTTGATGGACGCGGTAATTATTCAATGGGTGTTAAAGAGCAAATCATTTTCCCCGAAATTGATTATGATAAAATCGACACTTTGCGTGGTATGGATATTACTATCACAACGACAGCTCAAACCGATGAAGAAGGTTTGGCGTTATTAAAGTTGTTTAATTTTCCATTCAAGCACTAAGGGCGTCCACATGGCAAAAAAATCAATGATTGCGCGTGAAGACAAGCGCAAGAAGCTAGTAAAAAAATATGATGTCAAACGTAAATCTTTGAAAGAGATTATCAGAGATCCGAACACAACATTTGAAGACAAGGAAACTGCTCAGTTGCAGCTTCAAAAATTACCAAGGGACTCCAGCGTTACACGAGTACGCAATCGTTGTAATTTAACGGGGCGTCCGCATGGGTATTACCGCAAATTTGGCCTTAGCCGGAATAAGCTGAGGGAAGCAACGATGCGTGGTGATGTGCCTGGCGTAGTCAAGGCGAGTTGGTAATAGGTTGGAGAATAGAAAATGAGTATGACAGACCCAGTAGCAGATATGCTGACCCGGATAAGAAACGGTCAATCTGCAGGCAAGAAAAACATCAGACAACCCTCGTCAAAATTAAAAGTATCTATAGCCAAGGTACTAAAAGAGGAAGGTTACATAACCGATTTCAGCACAGAAACAAGCGGCAGTCATACCGAAATGACTATTGAGCTGAAGTACTATAAGGGTGCGCCTGTAATAGAAAGCATCAAAAGAATTAGTAGACCTGGTTTACGTATTTATAAATCTAAAGACGAATTGCCAAAGGTTCTTGGCGGGTTGGGGATTGCTATCGTATCAACGTCGAATGGTGTGATGACCGATAGAGCCGCTCGTGCCATTGGGCATGGCGGCGAAGTTATTTGTACTGTTTGCTAAAGTAGGCGCGTTATGTCAAGAATTGCTAAAGCCCCGGTTGCTATCCCAAGTGGTGTGGATATCAAGCTAGAGGGTAACAAGATGACCGTAAAAGGCAGTAAAGGTCAATTATCATTTAATTTTAATCCGGCTATCGGTGTTGATATTACCGATAATGTCGTATCTATGCAGTGGAATAGAGATGATAAAAATGCAACTGCACAGGCAGGTACTGCCAGAGCCATCGTAAATAACATGGTTACCGGCGTTTCTGCAGGTTTTGAGAAGAAACTGACACTGATTGGTGTGGGTTACAGAGCTCAGGCAAAAGGAAATAATTTAAATCTGACGCTTGGTTTTTCTCATCCAGTCGATTATGAAGTTCCTGCAGGAATTACAGTTGAAACGCCTACTCAAACTGAAATAGTTATTAGAGGAAGTGACAAACAGCAGGTAGGCCAGGTTGCTGCAAAAATCAGAGCTTATCGTCCGCCTGAGCCTTATAAAGGCAAAGGTGTGAGATATGCTGAAGAGCATGTTGTAAGAAAAGAAGCCAAGAAAAAGTAAGGTAATGTGATGGATAAGAAACAATCCCGTATGAAGCGCGCATTAAAATTGCGTAGTAAAATTAAAAAACTAAGTGTAACTCGTTTGTCAATTCACAAAACCTCACAGCATATTTATGCACAAGTGATCAGTAATGACGGAAATTCGACTTTGGCCAGCGCTTCAACTACCCAATCCGCAATCAAGGCAAATTTAAAAAATACCGGTAATATAGAAGCCGCCGCAGAAGTTGGAAAGTGGATTGCACAAAAAGCCATTGCTGCGGGTGTAACCGAAGTCGCATTTGATCGATCTGGCTTTAAATATCATGGCCGCGTTAAAGCTTTGGCAGATGCCGCTCGTGAAGCTGGCTTAAAATTTTAGGAGAATAAAATGGCGACAGCACCTGCTCAAGGTAGTACAGACGGCTTACAAGAAAAATTAGTCAATGTAAGACGTGTGGCAAAAGTAGTAAAAGGCGGTAGAGTTTTCGGTTTTACGGCGCTGACAGTTGTCGGCGACGGCGAAGGTCGAGTTGGTTATGGTGTCAGCAAGGCCCGCGAAGTGCCGATTGCTATTCAAAAATCATTAGAACAAGCACGAAAAAATATGCGCAAGGTTTCACTAAAAGGCGACACTTTACAATACCCGATCATGAATACAACAGGCGCTGCAAAAGTATATATGCAGCCTGCTTCTGAAGGTACAGGTATCATTGCCGGTGGTGCGATGAGGGCAGTATTTGAAGTAGTTGGTGTACATAATGTATTGGCAAAATGTATCGGGACGAGTAACCCGATTAATGTTGTCAGAGCGACCATTAATGGTCTTACCGGCATGCATAATGCAAACCAGATAGCGGCAAAGCGCGGCTTGTCAATTGAACAGATTATTGGGTAGTTGCAATGACTAATAAATTAAGTGTTACGATGACAAAAAGCAAGTTCGGGCGTTTACCCCGTCATCAGGCCTGCTTAAAGGGTTTGGGCTTGCGTAAAATCAACCAGACTGTCCAGGTACTCAATACCGCTGAAAACAGAGGTATGATAAACAAAATATCATACATGTTAAAAGTCGAGGAAGTATAATGTTTTTAAATACTATTCAGGCCAGCGAAGGGTCTCGTAAAAAATCCAAGCGTGTAGGCCGTGGTATTGGCTGTACACTGGGTAAAACATGTGGCAGAGGGCATAAAGGCCAAAAAGCACGCAGCGGCGGGTTTCATAAAGTCGGTTTTGAAGGCGGACAAATGCCTTTGCAACGCCGTTTGCCGAAAATTGGATTTACTTCACGATCCAGCAAATATTCAGCAGAAGTACGCTTGAGTGAATTGAATCGATTGATGACTGAAGTGATTGACCTAAAGACCTTAATTGAAGCAAACATTGTGCCAGTCTTCACTAAAACAGCAAAGATCATAAAATCAGGCGCAGTCAGTAAGGCGATCACTATAAAAGGTATTAAAGCAACGAGCGGAGCAAAGGAATCCATTGAAGCTGCTGGCGGCAAAGTAGAGGCTTAAGTGAATACACCAAGAGCTAAAATGGCTGGTAAAACCGGTGGTTTATCAGAGCTGAAATCAAGGCTGCTTTTTGTGTTGGGAGCTCTTTTTGTGTACAGGGTTGGCTCCCATATTCCAGTTCCCGGCATCGATCCAAAGGCGCTTGCCGTTATGTTTGAGCAACAAAGCGGTTCAATCCTGGATATGTTTAACATGTTTTCCGGGGGTGCGTTAATGCGCTTGAGCATCTTCGCTCTTGGAATTATGCCATATATATCGGCTTCAATTATTATGCAATTGATGACGGTTGTAATTCCAACCATGGAGCAGATGAAAAAAGAAGGTGAATCCGGGAGACGCAAGATTTCACAATACACGCGTTATGGCACAGTAGTTTTAGCGACTTTTCAGGCTATCGGTATTTCTCTGGCTTTGCAAAATCAAACTGCAGGCGGCCTGTCGGTTGTATTGAATCCCGGATCCGGTTTTATTGCTATCACCACGATAACATTGGTTACCGGTACCGTTTTCTTGATGTGGCTAGGTGAGCAAGTAACCGAGCGAGGGATTGGTAACGGTATTTCTATGATAATCTTTGCCGGTATCGTTTCAGGCTTGCCGAAAGCAATCGGTGGAACCTTGGAGTTAGCCAGAACAGGTGAAATGAATGCAGGCTTTATCATTTTGTTGTTTCTGTTGTCGCTCTCTGTTACAGCGCTGGTTGTTTTTGTTGAAAGAGGGCAAAGAAGGATACTTATTAATTATCCCAAAAGGCAGCAAGGCCGGAAATTATATGGCGGTCAAAGCAGTTTTTTGCCTTTAAAACTTAATATGGCGGGCGTTATACCACCTATTTTTGCATCCAGTATTATTTTATTTCCTGCTACAATTGCCGGTTGGTTTGGGAATAGCGAAGGTTTTAGCTGGCTTCAGGATATTGCGACCATGCTGTCGCCGGGTCAACCCATTTACGTTATGATTTATGCAACGGCAATTATATTCTTTTGTTTTTTCTATACCGCATTAGTATTTAATTCAAAAGAAACGGCTGAAAATCTGAAAAAATCAGGTGCATTTCTTCCCGGCATTAGGCCCGGGATGCAAACCAGTTCATACATTGATAAGGTAATGACCAGATTAACACTGGTCGGTGCATTCTACATTACCCTCGTATGTTTGCTGCCTGAGTTTTTAATAGTTTATTGGAACGTACCCTTTTATTTTGGTGGAACTTCCTTGCTGATTATTGTGGTAGTTGTCATGGATTTTATTTCTCAAATGCAAACCCATGTCATGTCTCAACAGTACGAAGGCTTAATGAAAAAAGCCAATTTGAAAAAATAATTTATTGCACAAGAACATTAGGAGTTAGCCGTGAAAGTTCGTGCTTCTGTAAAAAAAATTTGTAGAAATTGCAAAGTTGTAAAAAGAAATGGTGTTGTTAGAGTTATCTGTTCTGACGGAAGACATAAACAACGACAAGGTTAAAATTTGTTGCGCCATAATTACTGCAATGCTATAATTCGGCGCTTAACTGTAGAATACTACTCAGGGGAGTATCTGAATGGCGCGTATTGCCGGGATAAATGTACCAGACCAAAAGCATGCAGTAATAGCATTAACTGCTATTTATGGTATTGGTCGTCAAACTGCAAGTGAAATTTGCGTTAAGGTGGGTATTGCACCCTCCATAAAGTTAAAAGAACTGAATGAAGAGCAGCTAGAAGCTATTCGTAATGTAGTTTCCAAGATGTCAGTGGAAGGTGATCTGCGTCGCGAAGTTTCAATGAATATCAAGCGTTTGATGGATCTGGGTTGCTATCGCGGAATAAGGCATCGCCGAGGTCTGCCCTTGAGGGGGCAAAGAACGAGAACAAATGCTCGCACTCGTAAAGGTCCACGTAAACCAATTAGAAAATAAGATATTCCTTTAAGAGGTCGAAGTAATGGCTAGTCCAAACCGTTCCAGAAAACGTATAAAAAAAGAAGTTGCAGATGGCATAGCCCATGTTCACGCTTCCTTCAACAACACAATCATAACTATTACGGATAGAAAAGGTAATGCTCTCTCTTGGGCGACATCAGGTGGCTCAGGTTTCCGTGGTTCAAGAAAAAGTACACCATTTGCTGCACAGGTCGCTGCTGAAAAGGCCGGTATAGTTGCACAAGAGTTTGGCATGAAAAATCTTGATGTTATGATTAAAGGTCCCGGTCCCGGTCGAGAGTCAGCTGTGCGCTCGTTGAATAATCTGGGCTTTAAAATTAATAATATCGTTGATGTGACGCCCATTCCTCATAATGGCTGCCGTCCACCTAAGAAACGCCGCGTATAAAGAACCTGGAGTAGTAACATGGCAAGATATCTTGGACCTACCTGTAAGTTAAGTCGAAGAGAAGGGACTGATCTGTTTTTAAAAAGCAGAGGAAAGTCTCTAGAAAATAAATGCAAATTGGATCAAAGGCCTGGTCAGCATGGCGCCAAGCGTACAAGAAGTTCTGATTATGCCTTGCAATTAAGAGCAAAACAACGCTTGCGCAGGATTTATGGAATATTGGAAAAGCAATTTAGAAATTACTATAAAACTGCGGATATGAAAAAAGGTGCAACAGGGGAAAGTCTGTTGAACCTGCTTGAATCCAGATTGGATAATGTGGTTTACCGTATGGGTTTTGCCTCAACCAGAGCGGAGGCAAGACAGCTGGTTTCTCATAAGTCTATCAAGGTAAATGACGTTCTTATCAATGTGCCTTCTTATCAGGTTGCCCCTGGTGATGTTTTGACGATTAGAGAAAAAGCAAAAAAACAACAAAGAATTGTTGATGCTTTAACTGTAGCTGAGCAATATGGCTTTCCAGCTTGGGTTGAAGTTGATCCAAAAACGATGTCTGGCACATTTAACTCGTTACCTGATCGTGTTGATTTGGGTAGTGATATCAACGAGCAGCTGGTTGTTGAGCTTTACTCTAAATAATTGTTGATTGAGGGGTATAAATGCAGAATTCTATTTCTGGATTATTGAAGCCACGACTTGTCGAGGTAGTAAGCAAATCACCTAATCATTCCCGAATTATTATAGAGCCTCTTGAGCGAGGCTTTGGTCATTCTTTAGGCAATGCATTAAGACGTGTACTGTTATCCACCATTCCGGGTTGTGCAGTCACAGACGTGGAGATTGACGGTGTGCTCCATGAATACACTACAATTGAGGGTGTTCATGAAGATGTCATTGATATTTTATTAAACTTGAAAAATCTGGCTGTAGTGCTTCATTCAAAAGATGAGGTTGAGCTGACGCTAGTCAAAAATGGCGCAGGTTGTGTTACTGCAGCAGACATAAATTTGCCACATGATGTCGAAATTATTAACCCTGATTTGGTTATAGCCAATCTAACGCAAGCTGGCGTTTTAAATATGAAAATCAGGGTTCGCAGAGGCAGGGGCTACGAGCCTGTCAGCGTTCGCAAATCAAATAATGAACAGAGTTTGGTGGTTGGTGCGCTTCAACTAGATGCTTCTTATAGTCCAATTGTCAAGGTTGCCTACCAGGTTGAAAGCACGCGTGTTGAACAGCGTACTAATCTGGATAAACTGATTATTGAGCTGGAAACAAACGGAACAGTAGATCCAGAAGAGACCATTAAGCTTGCGGCCACCATATTGCATGATCAGCTCTCTGTTTTTGTTGATTTTGAAAAAGTAAAGCCCGTGCCTGAGAATGAAGTGGATAAGGTAGAAGAACCGCCATTTGATCCTGTCCTATTGCGTCCGGTTGATGATCTTGAATTAACAGTTCGTTCTGCTAATTGTTTGAAAGCCGAGAATATTTTTTACATTGGTGATTTGATTCAGCGTACCGAGGTTGAATTATTAAAGACGCCAAACCTTGGCAAAAAATCATTAACAGAAATTAAAGATATTCTGGCATTAAAAGGATTATCACTGGGTATGCGGCTGGAAAATTGGCCCCCGGACAGTCTTGCCGATCAATCTCATACAGCAACTCACTAACATTAGGTTACCCCACAATGAGACATCGTAAATCAGGTAGAAAATTCAATATGAATAGCAGCCATCGCAAGGCGCTATTCAGTAACATGGCGAGTTCGTTATTTGAGCATGAACTCATTAAAACGACGTTGCCCAAAGCAAAAGAATTAAGAAGTTTTGCTGAACCTTTAATTACTTTATCTAAGGAAGATAGTGTGGCTAAAAGGCGCTTGGCATTTGCAAGGTTGCGCGATCGATCAGTCGTGACCAAACTCTTCAATGAGTTGGGGCCCCGTTATAAAGATAGAGCAGGCGGTTATTTGCGTATTATCAAATGCGGCTTTAGAGCTGGTGATGACGCGCCTATGGCTTATGTCGAGTTAGTTGATAGACCGGAATAATTAAAAGATTATATCGGAAGAGCTGCAAATTCTTTTTATAAAATAAAACAAAAAGCCGGATTTTCCGGCTTTTTTGTTTTAATGATATTAATTAGCGGCGGCATTACCTATAAAAGTAACTTGATTAGCAAGATGCTTCAACTACCCGCAAAAATCATCATACCGGCAGGGATTCACTTCGTGCTCTAGCGAGTCACTTCGTGCTCTAGCGAGTCACTTCAGGCTATCATCCTGCCCTGCGCCCTTCGGGTTAATGCAAATTCAGTTCCAGACAGATTTGTGCCGGTATCGAGGCTACAGGGAAGTGATATCAGTATGCCATCCCTGGCTTCTGGAGGATTGGATTGAATCCGGCGATCCCTGCCGGAACGACGCTCCTTTTAAGTTTTGCGCCTTGGCTGAAGGTTCTTGCTTATCAGAAAAAGTAATGCCATGTACCGGGATTCATTTTATTTTTCTAAAAGTTTTAGCTTGTCTTCCTTGCCATTCCATTCATCAGCATCTGTCAGAGGTGTTTTGACATCGGTAATTACAGGCCATTCTTTTGCAAGTTCTGCGTTTAATTTTAGGAATATTTCCTGTCCTTCGGGTACTTCATCTTCAGCAAATATGGCATTGGCAGGACATTCTGGCTCACATAACGTGCAATCAATGCACTCATCCGGATCAATAACTAAAAAATTAGGTCCTTCATGAAAGCAATCGACCGGGCATACATCGACACAGTCAGTAAATTTACATTTAATACAGTTTTCAGTGACTACAAAAGTCATAATTATTACCAGGGAAGAATAGTGAAAGTTATTGTGAAAAGGCTATATTAGCAGAAAGGGAAAACTCATAGAATACTATGTCATCATTTATTTGTTAATTGTGATTTGAATGCGGATCGAGATCTAAATATCTAAAATACGGAAAATAAGCTTTCTCCGAAGGGAGGGGCTTGGGTGCGGGGCAATCAGATTTTCATAACTATTTGATTTCATAAACAAAAACTTAGCTTTCAATGCACATTTGAGTATGCAATTAAAATTTTATTTAGTGTTTTCTGAATTAAATATAGATGCAAACAGGCTTTTTGATCGGTTAATCTTTCGATCTCGGGTTTGTTTGAGGGCAAATTCAGCTTCTTCTTTAAGCCGATTATCTGCATAAAGTTGTTCTGTCCGTGAGGGCGCGGCTATTGCGCGTTCCAAATAATTTTCAGCTTCTTCCAGGTTGTTGTTTAATAATAGATAGTTTGCGTAGAAATAATTTGCATCAATACCATTTGGATTAATTTTTAAAGCAGTTTTCAGCATTCTTTTTGCAGCAGCATCATCACCAAAGGCAATAGGCCATTTTGGCGTCAAGTAATAAAGGGTGCCTAAAGTAACATAGGCGGATCCATCCATAGCTTGAGGGTTTATTGCAATGGCTTTAAGCAGTAAATCACGAGCTTCATGAACGGCTTCAAGTGCCGAAACTGGATTCTGGTGATCGGCATTTGTTGCTTTGACAATGGCTTCCCAAATGAATGGCTCAGCGTTTCCAGGAAATTGCCTGGCCAGGTTTATAGTCTTATCAAGCAGGCGGCCATATGCAGACCCCTGCTGTTGTTTTGGAGTATCGTAGTAAATGGACGCCCATTCAGATTCAATTTTCTGTAAGGAGTCGTTCAGGTTCTCTGCAAAACCTTGGGATGATAGTAGCAATAATGCAACAAAAGTTGTTTTTTTCATACGGCAAATATAGAGCAAAATGCCGAAATTATCAATAGGCCTATGAAATATTTAATTTATCTCGCCATTCTGAATATGGATGAATAGCAAGATTATTGTTGTAATAACGCATATCGTGGGTGACTTCTTCACCTAACCAGTTTGGTTTTACAAAGGATTTGCCCAGTTCGGATAACTCAATTTCAGCGACACACAGTCCTTGATTGACGCCATTAAATTCATCTATTTCCCAAATATTGCCATTATCGAGTACAAAATTACGGGTTTTTTCTATGATTGGCTTTCTACACAGATTGTTGATGATTTCGATTGCGTCTGGCAGCGGAATTTCATACTCATATTCATGCCTGCGGGTGCCTATCGTTGCGCTTTTAATATTTAGCCATGCCTGTTCATCGCTTATTCTGATGCGGATGGAACAGTTTGCTTGAGAACTCAAATACCCTTGCCGGTATTTAACCGAGCTTTTTATATGTTGCCGCCAATCATCATTAGCGAGCAAAAATTTATGTTCTATTTCTATAGCCATCAGATTTCCTTGCAGTTATTGCTGCCATCACAGTAAGGCGGAGTCTTTGTTCCTGAACAACCGCATAAATACAGTATTCTGGTTTCTTCAGCGACGAATTTAACGGACTTTTTATCTGAAAACTCTCTATGTGAATGGTCGCATAAGGGCATTGTTTGGCTGAAGCCACAGCTGCACCATGAATATTTTGTCCCGGCTTCGACCTGAACAGGCAGAGGCGCATTAATTTTAGTTGCCATGATTTATGTTGTATAAAAATGTTTAAAAAGTGTGATTATTGTTGGGGTAGATTGATTCAGGTCGAATTGCATGAAAAATTGACCAGAGCCACTTGGTGAGTTTGGCTCATAGTATAGCGCTTCGAGTACCAGGTTTCCTTCCGGGCCAAGCATGGAGCCTGTAAGTAAAGTACGGAAGTCTTTGCCGCCGATTAATTGGTGGGTAATGGTCAGATACAATCTCGACAACTGTTTTTCCCTGATCATGGTGTCCAGCATTTGCGGGCCTGCGATAAGATAAATACTTTTGTAGCCCAGATTGTTGAGCTCGCTGATCAAGGCTGCGCCGTGAACCATTCGATCTTCGCCAGCAACAAGAATGGGGTGGCCCTGGTCCTGCCAGTACTGCATCCGGTCCGGGTCGGCAGCTTTTCCTGTGGCGATATAAACCATTTGCTGGTGTTCAAGCAGGCTTTCATGGAATGGAAAATTCAGACTCGCGCTGGCAATGACGACTGCCGGCTGCGGCTTTAAGCCATTATTCCTGCGCCATTCGACCAGATTCTTGTCTCTAAT
Source organism: Methylococcaceae bacterium (assembly GCA_024636875.1). Classification (GTDB taxonomy): domain Bacteria; phylum Pseudomonadota; class Gammaproteobacteria; order Methylococcales; family Methylomonadaceae; genus JAGXGJ01. The sequence goes on from JAGXGJ010000137.1 coordinate 16,716, forward strand.
CTGCAGTATGTTGCCCAGGCGCCCTTCACTCAATGCCCGCATATACCCGCCGTGGGTAATGAGGCAGTCTGCCTGCGCAAGTAATTCCATGAATAGTCTGAAGTCAGAGGCAGTTGTTAAATGCTTTGGGATGTAAGATGAACCTTGGCTACTATCTTCCAGCGCGATGCGTCCGTCCAGACTTGACAGAAAGTTGGCATAGACAAAAGGCGCTTCTTTCGTACCCAGTTTATGGATATGATGGGCGAGATACAAGTCTTCAATAGAGATATTTCCACAGGATTGGGGATAAAGGCATAACAGGTTATTTTGCATAAACAGGGCGTACAAATTTGTAGTTTTTAAACAGGGATTCTATTATACAACCCATACACAGCATCAGAGTTAGCGCAAATCCCTGGCCAGTAAAGCAGCATTGCCGCCGATAGCGGCGGTATTTATTGTGACAGTTTGCTCGATAGCAAAACGGCGCAGATAATCAGGGCCGCCGGCCTTTGGGCCGCTGCCCGAAAGGCCCATGCCGCCAAAGGGTTGGGCGCCGACTACTGCGCCAATCATATTCCGGTTGACATAAATATTGCCAACTTTTACGTTTTGCCGGATAGTTTTTATAACTGCGTCAATACGGCTGTGTATGCCCAGCGTTAAGCCGTAACCGCTTGCATTGACTGCGGCAATGATCTGGTCAAGGTCAGATGCGCGGTAACGGATAACATGCAATACCGGCCCAAATACTTCCTGGGTAAGTTGTGAAAGGGAGTTGATTTCAATCAGGCTGGGCGGGAAAAAACTGCCATATCGCAAGCTGTCATCCAGCGGCAGTTGATAGAGCAGTTTTGCCTGCTGGCGCATTGTATCAAGATGAATATGTAATGGCGCAAGCGCCGCATGGTCTATGATCGGACCGATGTCGGTTTTATAGACGCCGGGATTGCCGATGGATAATTCCTGCATGGCGCCTATTAACATTGTTATCGTTTTATCGGCGATTTCCTGTTGCACAAACAACACCCGCAGAGCCGAACACCGCTGGCCGGCGCTGTTGAAAGCCGATACTATGGCATCCTGAACCAGGTGTTGCACTAAAGCGGAGCTATCGGCAATCATGACATTTTGGCCGCCGGTTTCGGCGATTAACGGCACAATAGCCTGATGGTAATGGGCCAACTGAAGGTTAATAAATTGTGCGGTTTTCGTGGAGCCGGTGAAGGCAATACCGGCGACCCGGTGATCAGGCAGCAGGTATTTCCCGGTCATGCTGCCGCTCGCCGGCATAAACTGTAATACCGTTTCAGGTATGCCCGCCTGATGCAGCAGCTGTACACAACGCATTGCAGTTAATGAGGTTTGGCTGGCCGGTTTGGCAATAACAGTATTGCCAGCGGCAAGTGCGGCTGTTATCTGGCCGATAAAAATGGCAATGGGAAAATTCCACGGACTAATACCGATATAGACTCCGCGGCCATAATAATAGAGCAAATTTTCTTCGCCGGCAGGGCCTGGCAGTTTTACCGGTATGCTGAATAATTCCAGCGCAGACTGGGCATAATAGCGGCAATAATCTACGGCCTCCCTGACTTCGGACAACGCATCTTTTATCGTTCGGCCGCCTTCCCGAATACACAGGGATACCAGTTCCAGGCGATGTTTTTCAAGCAGGACAGCGGCCTTTTGCAGACAGTCTGCACGGGTAGTTGCAGGGCAAAGGCGCCAGTTGGCAAAGGCTTGGGAAGCTGTGTTTAATGCCTGTTCAATGACTTCCTGACCGGCATAAATTACAGAGCCGACGATTAGCCGGTTATCGTACGGGTTGACGATGGATTGCTGCTTGCCGGACCAGGGACTACCGTTTATTAAAGGCGTAGCTTGCCAGTGTTTGTCCGCTAAGTCATCCAGGGCTTGTTGCAGACGTGCTAAAGATTCGGGATCAGCCAGATTAACGCCATCAGAGTTAAGCCGGTTTTTGCCGTATAAATCGCGGGGCGATACGATTTGAGATTGCCTTGGTAAAGTCTTTATCGCTGCTACCGGATCGCTGATTAATTGCTCAACGCTGATATCAGGGTCGTCAATTTGATTGATAAAGGAGGTATTTGCGCCGTTTTCCAGTAAGCGTCTGACCAGGTAGGGTAATAGTTCATGGAAATGTCCGACCGGTGCATAAATCCGGCAAGGGGTATGCCAGTTTTGAGTTTCAATGATCTCACGATAAAGCGCTTCACCCATGCCGTGTAAACGCTGGAATTCATAGCCGGTATGTTGTTTGCCCAAATCATATATTGCGGCAGCGGTGTGAGCGTTATGGGTGGCGAATTGCGGATAAAAGACCTCAGGGCGGGACAGGATGAATTGCGCGCAAGTCAGATAGGATACATCGGTCGCCGATTTATGAGTAAACACGGGATAATCATTTAGACCATTTTCCTGCGCGCGTTTTATTTCGCTGTCCCAGTAAGCGCCTTTAACCAGTCGCAAGGCAATTTTGCCGTGCTGCATATCGGCTAACTCTGCGAGCCAGCGAATGACAGGCAAAGCTCTTTTTTGGTAGGTCTGCACCGCCAAACCTAAGCCGTGCCAGCCTTTTAAATCGGGATGCGTGAAAACGGCGGCAAAAATATCCAGAGACATTTCCAGGCGTTCAGTTTCTTCAGCATCGACAGTGATGGAAATATTAGCCGTGCGAGCCAGTTTTGCCAGCATCAGAAGTTTATCGGTTAGTTTCTTAACTGCGCAGGCATGTTGTAAAGGCTCATAACGCGGATAAAGCGCCGATAATTTAATCGAGATACCGGCATTGTCATATATATCGGCAGATGACGCATTTTTCGCCAGTGTTGCAATGGCTTCCCTATAGGACTCATAATAGCGGTCTGCATCGGTAGCCGTTAAAGCCGCTTCGCCCAGCATATCAAAGGAATAACGGTAAGCGGGATTTTGCTTGCAGCTCAGAACGGCCTGTTGTATCGATTCAGCGATAACGAATTGTTGCGCCAGATGCTGCATGGCCTGTTTTAATGCAGTGCGTATTAATGGCGTACCCAGACGCGATATCAGTTGCTCAAGGATCCGCTCTGATGAGGCTACATGCTTTTCAAATTGGCGGGTAAATAGTAGAGTCCTGGTCGAGAAATTAACCAGTAAGGAATCGCTATGCTGTAAATGGCTGCGCCAGTCCGCATGAGTCAGTTTTTCCTGTAAAAACAGGTCCTGGGTTTTGCTGTCAGGAATACGCAACAGCGCTTCGGCTATGGTCATTAAAACTATGCCTTCCTCTGAATTTAGCTGATATTCATGCAGAAACGCTTCGATTGCGGTTTGCCGGTCTTTTTTTGCTCTGACTGCCTCAACCAGCGATTTGGCGCAGGTACCGACCGTCACGGGATCATATTTATCCAGATACGCCAATAGTCTGGCGATGATCCGGTTTTCATCAGTTAAATAAGCCTGATTAATGGCCACCCGTAGTGCGGCGATTGCTTCATGAGTCATTTTTTATCCATAAACCGGAAGGTATTGATGTTCATAATACACACAGCATCAGCAAAATTATGAACTTTTTAGCAGACATTGGGTTAATAACAAAAGGAATATTTCAACTTGTACGGTTTTATTGCCATTAAAAATTTTGGGTTAAATTCGGTATGCTGTATTAACAAGCATCATCGCTTTATAATCAATCCTGGTCAGTCAACAATGCGGCGCAACAAATGAAAGTTATTCATTTATATCTAGGGTGATTTTTGCTGGCGGCGCACGCAGGATCAATAAAATAAGTTATCCAGTAAGGCTGTCGAATATTTAGATGGCACGTCGGGTGGCATAAGTCAATGGCTTAACGGTGAAAACGTTGACGATTATCATGAGCAGTGGCGAGATTACGATTGTTCACGGGATAGCCAGGAAACAGTACGTACAGACACTTGAAGAAAATACCTTTTAATTAACACAGATGCGATGAATGGCGTCTTTACGATTTAAACTTAAGGAAACAAAATGAGCGTTACAAAAATACTTGCCGGTTTATGTCTGGCGGCAATCATATTGCCGGCTTTCGCAGAAGAAAAATTTAAAGTTTGCGCCGATCCGTTGAACCCGCCGTATTCAACAAAAAAAAGAGACGGTTTTGAAAACAAAATCGCCGAATTATTTGCCAGGGAACTGTCGCAAAAAGTTGAGTATACCTGGTTTGCTCAACGTATTGGTTTTATCCGCAATACCCTGAAAGCACCGGTAAACGATCGGGATGCAGACAGTGAAGAGTTTAAGTGCGATATCGTTATGGGCGTCCCGGCCGGTTATGATTTGACTTTAACCACGGTACCCTATTATAAATCAACGTATGTGCTGTTGATTGCGAAAGGACGCGGCTGGGATGATATAAAGGACGCAACTCAATTAACAAAACTGCCTTTGCAAAGACAGGAATCATTAAGAATTGCCATGTTTGATCGCGGCCCTGGAACAACCTGGCTGCAAAAAAATGGACTGCTCGATCAAGGTATTCCTTATCAATCGATGTCCGGCGATAACGAAAATAATGTGGCTATGCAGATAGACAAGGATTTTAAAGCCAAAAAAATTGATATGGTTATCTTGTGGGGGCCTATGGCGGCCTATGTTACTGCACAAAGTCCCAAGAACAGCTACATCATGATTCCGATGAAATCAGCGCCAGGGATAAAGTTTGATTATGCTATGGCGATGGGGGTTCGTAATGGTGACAAAGCCAGAAAAGCAGTGCTCGACAGGCTGATTGCGACTAATGCAGATAACATTCAGGCAATTATAGCGAGTTATAATATTCCTTTGTTACCCGTATCGAAAGATGACGTTAGTGGTGATGATTAGGATATTTTTAGTCTGGCATCGATTAAGTGAATTCATTTAGAGTTTGACGCATTTATTGTTTCCGGCTATCATTACAAAGTTATGTTAGATCGATTGCCCGAATATATAGACCCCTTACACCTGGCAGATAAGCGTGGTGCATTGAAGGGTCGAATCCCTTTAGTTAACCTGGATCGTTTGGCGGATATACTGTTTAATGATACGGGTAGCGTTGCCTTTGATTTCTTTTTTGGGCGGGAAGGGCGGCTGGCAATAATTGAAGGGCGAATAGAGGCTGATCTGGAGCTTAAATGCCAAAATTGTTTGCAGTCTGTGGCGTGGCCTGTCAATAATGAGATTAAGCTAGGCATTGTTACTTCAATAGATCAGGCAAATAGACTGCCCGAAGATTATGAACCGTTGCTGATCGAGGAAGGAAAAGTTCTTCTTAAAAACATCGTTGAAGATGAGTTATTGCTTATTTTGCCGGCATTTCCAAAGCATCAGTACGCATGTCTTGTTCCGGATTTGGACAAAAACGCCTTGGATTCTTTAGTGAATACCGAGAAATCTTGCCCTGAAAACCCTTTTTCCATTTTAGCCAAACTTAAAAATACTGGAGATTTATAATGGCCGTACAAAAAAGTAAAGTATCGCGTTCAAGACGTGGTCAGCGTCGTTCACATGATGCCTTGACAGGCAGAGCACTGTCTCAGGATCCAATAACAGGTGAAGCGCATTTGCGGCATCACGCCACGCCGGACGGTTATTTTAAAGGCCGTCAAATCGTAATCGCTGCTGAAGAAGATTAATAGCCGTCCCGCCTTTTAGCAAGTTGTTATGCCGGATCAAATCTGATTCGGTTCCTTTATAATAAATGCGGAGTCATTCGTCAGCGTGAGTTTAACAATTTCAATTGATGCAATGGGTGGAGATCATGGCCCTGAAGTGACTATTCCGGCATCATTGGATTGCTTAAAAAACAATCCAGACTTAAAACTGATTTTGGTGGGCGATGAAGTTGTTATCCGGCAGCAGATGGCGCAAGAATTGGCTGCTTATCAAGACCGGATTACTATCCAGCACGCATCCCAGTGTGTGGGCATGGATGAATCCCCGGCCAAGGCGCTGAAAAATAAAAAAGACTCATCAATGCGGGTGGCCATCAATATGGTTCGTGATGGCCGCGCGGATGCTTGTGTAAGCGCAGGCAATACCGGCGCATTAATGGCGACCGCGCGCTTCGTTCTGAAAATGATGCCAGGGATTGATCGTCCTGCCATTATTTCTACACTGCCATCAATTTACGGGCATACTCATGTCCTTGATCTCGGCGCGAACGTAGACTGTAGCGCTGAACACCTTTTTCAATTTGCGGTCATGGGTAATGAGTTGGTGAAAGCCGTTGAAGCTATTGAAATCCCCAAGGTGGGCTTGTTAAATATTGGCGAAGAAGATATGAAAGGTAATGAGCAGGTTAAATCGGCTGCAAAATTACTGGAAAATTCGTCATTGAATTATATTGGTTATGTAGAAGGCAACTCTTTAAATGCAGGGCATATCAAGGTTGATCTGATCGTTACCGACGGCTTTGTTGGTAATGTTGCACTTAAATCCATTGAAGGTGCTGCCAAAATGATCGGCACAACCTTAAAACAAGCCTTTGATAAAAATTATCTGACAAAACTGGCCGGATTATTGGCCTATCCTGTACTCAAGTCGTTCAAACAGCGCATTGATCCTCGTTTATATAATGGTGCAAGTTTTCTGGGTTTGCGGGGGCTGGTCATTAAAAGTCATGGTGGCGCCGATGTGCTGGCTTTTAAAACGGCCATTGAGCTTGCCATTTGTGAAGTCAACAAAGATGTAATTAGAAAAATAAGCGAACAAGTCGAGAAAACCCTGGCTCTGAGAGAAATCGCATGATTCATTATTCAAGGGTAATCGGTACCGGTGGCTATTTGCCGGAAGAAGTTCGCACTAATGAACAAATATCGAGGACTGTTGATACATCGGATAGCTGGATTTATGAACGCACAGGCATTAAAAGCCGTCGAATTGCAGGGCCAAATGAATCGGCCGCAAGCATGGCCGAAATTGCCGCCAGGCAGGCCATCGACGCAGCGCAAATAAACCCGGAAGAAATCGATATAATTATTGTTGCAACAGGCACGCCTGATCGTATTTATCCAAGTACAGGCTGTTTGCTGCAGCAGCGTTTGGATATCAAGAACTGTGTTGCTTTTGATGTGCAGGCCGCCTGCTCAGGCTCGATTTTTGCCATGAGTATTGCCGATCAATATATCAAGTCAGGCGCTGCCAGGACGGTGCTTATTGTCGGCTCTGAAATTTGTTCGCGCATTGTCGACTGGACGGACCGAGGCACCTGTATCTTGTTTGGTGATGGTGCGGGCGCCCTGTTGTTGCGCGCTTCAGACGAGACTGGTATTTTGTCTACCCATATCCATTCCGATGGTGAATATGAGGACTTGTTGTATTGCCCGAATCCCCAGGTTGCAGCAGATACCGACAAGCATGAAGCCGGTTACATCAGTATGCGCGGCAATGAGGTATTCAAGATTGCTGTTAATACCCTGGGCCGGATAGTCGACGAAACGCTGGAAGCAAATAATATGGACCAAGCCGATATAGACTGGCTGGTTCCGCATCAGGCGAATATACGGATCATAATAGCAACCGCAAAGAAATTGAAAATGTCTATGGACCAGGTCGTTGTTACGCTTGAGAACCAGGGTAATACCTCGTCTGCTTCAGTACTTATTGCGTTCAATGAAGCGGTTCGGGATGGACGCATTCAACGCGGGCAGGTGGTTTTGCTTGAGGCTTTTGGAGCAGGGTTTACCTGGGGTTCTGCATTAATCAGATATTGATCAAGTGAGAATAATGAGTAACCAGGCTTATAATTTAGCTTTTGTTTTTCCCGGACAAGGTTCCCAGTCCGTAGGCATGTTGTCAGATTTGGCGGCGGCCTATCCTGAGGTAAGACAAACCTTTGAGCGCGCATCTGACGCACTGGACAAAGATTTATGGGCTCTTGTTAGCCAGGGTCCGGAAGAAGAACTCAGTAAAACACATAATACTCAACCTGCCATGTTGGCTGCCGGAGTTGCTGTTTGGGAGGTTTGGTGCAAGCTTAGCGCAATTCGTCCGGAATGGATGGCGGGTCATAGTTTGGGGGAATATACTGCGCTGGTATGCTCGGGTGCTTTATCCTTTGAACGCGGCATAAAGCTGGTTGCAGCGAGAGGGCATTTAATGCAGGAAGCTGTGCCGGCAGGTGTCGGGTCAATGGCGGCAATTCTGGGGCTTGAAGATCATCAGGTTGTTAATATTTGCGCTGAAGTTGCACGCGATGAAGTGGTTTCTGCCGTGAATTTTAATGCCCCAGGCCAGGTGGTTATTGCCGGTAACCGTGCCGCTGTTGAAAGAGCCATGCTTGCAGCAAAAGAGGCGGGGGCAAAACGTGCTTTGCAATTGCCCGTTAGCGTGCCTTCTCATTGTGCATTGATGCAATTGGCTGCTGAAAATCTGGGTGAACAGTTGCAGGACACGATTTTTGATATGCCGAAAACGACACTGATTCATAATGTAGATGTCGCCTCGCATAGCGCTCCGGAAGTCATTCGTAATGCTTTAAAAGAGCAGCTCTATAAACCTGTGCGCTGGGTCGATACGATTAAATTTATGCGTGATCAGGGCGTTACCCGTTTTGTTGAGTGCGGTCCGGGTAAGGTATTAATTGGTTTAAATAAACGCATCGTCAAGGATGCCGAACATTTCTCTATTTTTGACCCGGCAACGGTAAATAACTTATTGGAGCAGCTCAATGGCTAAACAAGTCGCTTTAGTAACAGGCGCCAGTCGCGGCATTGGCAGGGCGATCGCTGAACGATTAGTTGAGGATGGCTTATTTGTTGTCGGCACAGCGACATCTGATAACGGCGCTGATCTGATTTCAGCTTTCCTGGGCGAAAATGGCAAGGGTATAAAGCTTGATGTCGCCGATTCCGGCTCTGTTGCAGATGTTATTAATACAGTTAATAAGGACTTTGGAGCACCAACAGTACTGGTCAATAATGCCGGTATTACGCGTGATAATTTATTGATGAGGATGAAGGATGACGAATGGGATGACATTATCAATACCAATTTGACTTCTGTTTTCCGCATGAGCAAAGCTGTATTGCGCGGTATGATGAAAGCCAAAACCGGCCGTATTATCAATATTTCATCAGTAGTCGGTGCTACCGGCAATGCAGGGCAGGCTAATTACGCCGCGGCAAAAGCAGGCATGCTTGGGTTTGCAAAGTCCATGGCTAAAGAAGTGGGTTCGCGAAATATTACTGTCAATACCGTGGCTCCCGGGTTTATTGATACCGATATGACCCGGGCTTTGAGTGCTGATATCAAAAATGGATTATTGGCCTCCATTCCGTTGGCTCGCCTGGGAGGACCGGAAGAGATAGCGCATACTGTTTCATTTTTGGCCTCAGAAGGCGCTGGCTATATTACCGGTGAAACCATTCATGTCAATGGCGGCTTGTTCATGCCTTAATATTGTGACATTATCTTAATATAAAGTATAATTCCCCGCCGTCTGGAATTTCCGGAGACGGGATTTCTGGTAAAATCAATAACAATACTATTGCAGGCTTCAGACTAGACGCTGAAAACTTGCATTGTTTGAGGATAATAATTATGAGTAACATTGAAGAACGAGTAAAAAAGATTGTTGCAGAGCAATTGGGTGTTAAGGAAGATATTGCGAACGATGCTTCGTTCGTTGATGATCTGGGTGCTGATTCTCTGGATACAGTTGAGCTCGTTATGGCTCTTGAAGAAGAATTCGAATGCGAAATTCCAGACGATGAAGCTGAAAAAATTACCACAGTTCAGCAAGCTATCGATTACGTAGAAAAAAACGCGTAAGCGTCATTTAGTGGATGGACTCTGTCCATCCACTGGGTAATCTCCCCCTTTATCGCCATCTTTACTTTTCTTACGGTAAATTACATTGAGTAAACGTCGAGTAGTAATAACCGGTTTGGGCGCTGTTACGCCTATAGCCAACACTGTCCCGGAAACCTGGGATGGGATTATTAATGGTAAAAGCGGTATAAGTCCTATCGATTCCTTTGACATTTCTCTTTTTGCCAGCACTTTTGGCGGCGTTATCAGAAATTTTGATATTACTCAGTATATTCCCGATAAAGATGCCAAGCGCATGGATCCATTTATCCATTATGGCATTGCTGCAGGATGCCAGGCTATTGAAGATTCCGGGTTGGAAGTCACCGGGGCCAATGCTGAACGTATCGGCGTAGCAATAGGTTCAGGGATTGGTGGTATAACCGGTATTGAAGAATGCTATGCAACCTATGAGAAAGGCGGACCCCGCCGCATCTCGCCATTCTTTGTGCCGGGCAATATTATCAATATGATTTCAGGCAATCTTTCCATCAAATACGGATTAAAGGGGCCCAACTTTGCCATCGTTACAGCCTGTGCTACAGGTACGCATAACATTGGCGATGCGGCGCGTTTAATTAAATATGGCGATGCCGATGTGATGATTGCCGGTGGAGCGGAGCGCTGCACATCATCACCGACAGCAATGGGTGGTTTTGTCTCTGCCAAAGCCTTATCACGCCGTAATGATGACCCGCAAGCCGCAAGCCGTCCATGGGACAGGGATCGTGACGGCTTCGTATTAAGTGATGGCGCCGGAGTTGTTGTCATTGAAGAACTGGAGCATGCCAAAGCACGCGGCGCAAAAATTTATGCAGAAATCGTCGGCTATGGCATGAGCGGTGATGCTTATCATATTACAACTCCTTCCCTGGGCGGAGAGGGCGCCGCACGCTGCATGAAAAATGCCCTGCGTGATGCAGGTTTGAATGCCGATGACGTTGACTACATCAATGCACATGGTACTTCGACGCCAGCGGGCGATATCGGTGAAACCCATGCGATGAAAGCCGTCTTTGGGGCTCATGCTTATAAGGTTGCGATCAGCTCTACCAAGTCCATGCTTGGCCACATGCTGGGTGCTGCGGGGGGCATTGAAGCGGTTTTGACTGCCTTAAGCATCAAAAACCAGATTGCTCCACCCACAATTAACCTGGAAAATCAGGATCCTGAGTGTGATCTTGATTATGTGCCGAACACCGCAAGGACTATGAAAATTGCTGTCGCCATATCCAATTCTTTTGGTTTTGGCGGTACGAATGGCACATTGGTTTTCAAACGCTACGACTAATACAGCACTGTGTTGTATTGACGATTAGGCAACAATGATATTTATAATTATCAATATAATACGCACACATTGGTATGACTAACGAAAATAAGTGCTGCACTAGAGGCGCTGCGATGCAGCGTCTCTAGTGCGGATGATTCTGGTTAATGGTGAATATAAGGAACATGTTGAAATTTCGGATCGTGGATTTCAATATGGTGATGGATTATTTGAAACGATAGCTGTTAATAATGGACAAGCCGTATTTTTTGACCGGCATTTAGATCGGTTGCAAGCAGGTTGTCAACGTCTTAAAATACCGTTCCCGGGTATTGAGCTTATTGCCCTCGAAGCTAAAACGCTTTGTCAAGATTCGGCCAAGGCTGTTCTTAAACTGATACTGACACGCGGTTCTGGAGGGCGCGGTTATCGTCAACCTGACGCAATTCAGCCAACCCGCGTGTTAAGTTTACATCCATTTCCTTCCTTTCCTGGCGCCAGTCCGGGAACCTTCAAGTGTGCCTATGAAGAGCAGGGCATAGCCGTCTGTTTTTGTATTACGCGTTTAGGCTTGAATCCTGCATTAGCCGGCATTAAACACCTCAATCGGCTTGAACAGGTGCTGGCGCGGGCTGAATGGAACGATCCCGCTATTCAGGAAGGGATTATGCTGGATATGCATGATCATGTTATAGAAGGGACAATGAGCAATCTCTTTTATGTTAAAAATGACGCTCTTTATACTGCATCACTCGCGCTTGCTGGCGTCGCCGGGGTGATGCGCGGCATTATTATGGCGCTATCAGCCAGGCATAATCTCCCGGTTATTGAGCACAGCTTTACTAAAGAGGAATTATTATCGGCTGATGAAGTCTTTATCAGCAATTCAATTATTGGTATCTGGCCGGTTAATAAAATCGCGAATACACGTTTTTCAGTAGGATCTAAAACCAGGCAAATACAATTCTGGCTCGATCGATTTAAAAATGAGGTAATTAGCGGTGCTGAATAAAATCATCGCTCCTGCCTTATTAACTTTGATCGTTGCCTGTGGTTGGGCGTGGCGGGATTATCAAGGCGCTTTACATACCCCTGTCGTGGCCGCCGATCCGATTGTTATAGAAATCAACAAGGGTGATTCCTTTAAGCAAATTACCGATAAACTGTTAGCTCAGAATCTGGACTTTAAACCATTCTGGTTTAAAGTCATGGCTGTTTCGGGAAAAACTATCAAAAAACTTAAAACAGGCGAATACGAGCTGGTTTCCGGTATGACTCTTCAGGACATTTTAACGCTGTTTGTACAAGGGAAAACCAAACAATATACGATTACTTTCCCTGAAGGCTGGCGTTTTAAGGAAGTACTGCAGGCAATTGAGAAAAACCCCAACCTTAAGCACACCTTGAATTACGGTGATTTTGAAGGGTTAAGGACCCGGCTTGTGGCAGATACAAAAGACCCGGCACGCAGCTACGCTGTCCCCGACATTGCTCTAATTCCTGCATCCATGCAGTCGCCTGAAGGCGCGTTTTTTCCGGACACTTATTTTTTTGAAAAGCATACCTCCGATGTTGCCTTGCTGCAAAGAGCCTACGAAAAAATGCAGTCAGTATTGCAACAGGAATGGCTCAATAAAGCAGAAGGCCTGCCTTTTAAAACTCCTTATGAAGCCTTGATACTTGCTTCAATTGTAGAAAAAGAAACCGGGGTGGTTGCCGAGAGGCCCTTGATAGCAGGCGTATTTATTCGCAGATTGCAAAAAGGCATGTTGCTGCAAACCGACCCCACAGTCATTTATGGTATGGGTGAAAACTACCAGGGCGATATAGGCTATAAAGATTTAAAAACAGCAACGCCTTACAATACCTATATGAATAAAGGCTTGCCGCCAACGCCGATTGCCATGCCTGGACGTGGCGCTATTTATGCAGCCTTGCATCCGGATAAAAGTAATAATGTCTATTTTGTAGCTCGTGGTGACGGGTCGCATGTATTTTCTTCTACGCTAAAAAATCATAATCTGGCAGTCAATAGTTTTCAAAGGAACAGAAAATGATCAGAGGCAAGTTTATTACGCTGGAAGGGGGGGAAGGAGTCGGCAAGACTACTAATCTGGCTTTTATAAAGGACTATTTGCAGCAGCATAATATTACTGTTGTTGTCACGCGTGAACCCGGTGGTACAGTGCTGGCTGAAAAAATACGACATATATTGCTGGACAAGCACAGTGAGGCAATTTCAGAACATGCTGAGTTGTTGCTGATGTTCGCAGCGCGAGCACAGCATATCAAACATGTCATTGAACCGGCGTTGGCGCAAGGCAGATGGGTGCTTTGCGATCGTTTTACCGACGCCACTTATGCCTATCAAGGCGGAGGGCGAAATATGCGCAGCAGCACTATAGAGTGTCTGGAGAACCTGGTGCAAGGTCCGCTGAGACCGGATTTGACATTGCTGCTGGATGCGCCTGTTGAGATAGGCATAGAGCGGGCCAGGAAACGGGGTGCTTTCGATCGCTTCGAAGCTGAAAAAATCAGTTTTTTTGAACAGGTCAGACGAGCTTATTTACTTCAAGCGGAGTTGCATCCGGAGCGCATCAAACTGATTAAAGCCAACCAACCCCTTGCCGATGTACAAAGAGCGTTGATTGAGGTTATTCACACTTTATTAAGATGACATTACTACCCTGGCAGCAAAAAAACTGGGATCAACTCTGCAATTACAGGGTGCAGAATCGTGTTCCCCAGGCTTTACTCATCACCGGTAGTAAAGGCTTGGGCAAGCAGAACCTGGCCAATCAGTATGCCGGTTCCCTGCTTTGTGAAAAAAAACTGGACAATGGTTTCGCTTGTGGACACTGTCACAGCTGTTTGCTGTTGAATGCAGCGACTCATCCGGATTTTATGCAAATACAGCCTGATGAAACCAAAACAGCCATAACGATTGACCAGATTCGCAGTCTGGTCACGAAACTAACTTTAAAGCCGCAGTTTGAAAGGTACCGCGTAGTCATTGTCAATCCCGCCGATAAAATGAACAATGCAGCGGCTAATGCGTTTCTGAAATGCCTTGAAGAACCCGCACAGCGCACTGTAATTATCCTGGTTACCGATAAACCGGCGGCGTTGCCTGCAACTATCGTCAGTCGCTGCCAGAAGCTCGCCGTTGCCAGACCCGATAAAGAAATTGTCTGCTCCTGGTTAAAACAGCAGGAGGTACAGGATGATCCCGAGTTGTTATTCGGATTGGCGCAGGGTTCACCTTTACTGGCTTTGCGCTACGCTAACGAGAAAATATTGACATTGCGTAATGACTGTTTCAAGGCGTGGCTGGATATTGCGAAGCAGCGCAGCCATCCGGTTATTGTCGCCGAAAATTGGCATAAATTACCGGAATCACTGCTAATACCCTGGATTGCCTCCTGGATTATCGATTTGATCAAGTGTTGTTATCAAATAAAAGCTGACAACTGTTATAATTATGACCTGATAGAAGCCTTGCAAGAATTGTCTCAACAAATAGAGGTAAAAGGGCTTTATGAATTCTATGATTTATTGCTGAAGAGCCGGCAACTTCTGGACACCCCAATTAATAAGCACACAATGTTTGAAGAAATTTTAATAAAATGGTTTGAACTTAACCAGCGTAAATGACTATGTCAGAACCAGCGCCAAGACAGGGCATATTGACACTTTCAATTAAAGACAAGAGCGCCTTATATGCAGCCTACATGCCTTTTGTTACTAATGGAGGATTGTTTATTCCGACTAACCGTGACTATGAAATGGGACAGGAAGTATTCATGCTGCTAAATCTGATGGAAGAGACTGAACGGCTACCCATAGTTGGCAAAGTAGTCTGGAAAACACCGCCCAGTTCGGGAGGTTACAGGGCTAGCGGCATTGGTGTGCAGTTCAGTGAACAGGAAGGCGGTGTAGCGCGCAGTAAAATAGAAAACTATTTGGCCGGCGCTTTAGGGTCTGACCGGTCAACCCATACCATGTGACTACCTGATTATGCTGATTGACTCACATTGTCACCTTGATCGAATTGATCTGAAACCCTATCAAAATGATTTTGCCTGTTTCATGCAAGCAGCTGAAGCCAGTCAAATTGAACATCTGTTATGTATAGCGATTGATCTGGAGTCCTACCCGGCGATGCTGGCTTTGGTTGCCGGTTTCCGGCAGATATCCGTAACCGTCGGCGTCCATCCGAATGTTCAGGATTGCAAGGATCCCGGTGTCGATGAACTCATTGCTTTAGGTCAGCCCGACAATGTCATTGGCATAGGCGAGACCGGCCTGGATTATTTTAGGAGCGAAGGCGACCTGTCGTGGCAACAGCAACGTTTCAGAAATCATATCCGCGCAGCAAAGACGTTAAAAAAGCCCTTGATTATTCATACGCGCGCCGCCAAACAGGATACCTTGCGCATCCTGGAAGAAGAGGGCGCCAGTGAAACAGGAGGCATCATTCACTGCTTTACCGAGGACTGGGAATTTGCCAAAAAAGCGCTGGATTTGAATTTTTATATTTCCTTCTCCGGTATTGTCACCTTTAACAGTGCGAAAGATATCAAGGAAGCGGCGAAAAAAGTACCCGCCGGCCGGTTTCTTATTGAAACCGATTCGCCTTATTTGGCGCCAGTACCCTTCCGGGGCAGACCAAACTATCCAATTTACGTGCGCTATGTGGCGGAACACCTGGCTGAATTGCGTGGCATATCGATAAACAAGATCGCGGACCTGTCCACTGAGAATTTTTATACTTTATTCAAACTGAAGCCTCTGTAATATTTGCCATATTTCCAGTGTGTTGGCTATCTCGCTGATAAAAGACGGTCAAATCTTGAAAAAGTATACACACAACAGAAGCGCAGCATTCACCTGTAAGCTATGGATCAGAATTCAACCACTGCTTACCCGTCCGGTGAAAGTGACTTCTTTTCAAACTAATGATTTTACAGTCCCTGTCGTGAGCTGAAGTTTTTTAGGCTAAAGGAAACGCATCCGTTGCTGTTGCTCGCTGTCAATGCGAATGTTTGGTTGCCAACCGGCAGACGATCAGAATAAACAGCCAGCAGCAGCAATATTCAATAATCTGATAATACTGAAATGAAAAAACAAGAAAAATCCCTAACGATGACTGTGTTAATGACGCCTGATATGGCGAATTTTTCAGGCAATGTGCATGGCGGCTCTTTATTAAAATTACTGGATCAGGTGGCTTATGCCTGTGCGGCGAAATATTGTAAAAATTATGTGGTGACGGCAGCGCTTGATCAGGTTTTTTTTAAACAACAGGTAAATGTGGGTGAGCTGGTGACTTTTTATGCCCATGTTAATCATGTCGGCCGGTCATCGATGGAAATCGGCGTAAAAGTGGTTGCTGAAGATTTACGGACGGATGTAAAAAGACATACCACTTCGTGTTACTTTACGATGGTGGCAATCGATGAACAGGGAAAATCCATTGAAGTGCCCAGATTACAATTGGAAACAGAAGCAGAAAAAAAACATTATCAAGAGGCAGAAGTCCGCAAAAAATTGCGTCAGGAAAGTTTGGAGAAAAATCGCGCTTTAGCTGTTGAACTATCAGAAAATGAGTTCTAGGTGGGATTGCAGGAAAATTTTGAACAACTGCCCTTAAAGGATTTTGTCGAGAAAGCTTATCTGGATTATTCCATGTATGTGATCCTTGACCGGGCTTTGCCGCACATTGCCGATGGCTTGAAGCCGGTGCAGCGGCGTATAGTTTATGCCATGTCTGAACTGGGTTTAACGGCCCTGGCCAAGTATAAAAAATCCGCCAGAACAGTCGGGGACGTGCTGGGGAAATATCATCCGCACGGTGATTCCGCGTGTTATGAAGCTATGGTGTTGATGGCGCAGAATTTCTCTTACCGCTACCCGCTGATTGATGGACAGGGGAACTGGGGCTCGCCGGATGACCCCAAATCCTTTGCCGCCATGCGCTATACCGAATCACGCCTGACCGCTTACGCGAATACCCTGCTTAGTGAATTGGGGCAGGGCACAGTCGAGTGGTCGGATAACTTTGATGCGACTTTAAAAGAGCCGCTGTTATTGCCGGCAAGATTGCCGAATATCCTGCTTAATGGCACGATGGGTATTGCTGTGGGCATGGCGACGGATATACCGCCGCATAATCTTCGGGAAGTGGCAAACGCCTGTATCCAGTTACTGGATGAACCTGACAGCACCCTGGAAACCCTGTTCAATTACATCAAGGGCCCTGATTATCCGACCAGCGCTGAAATCGTCACTGCTGCCGAGGATATACAGAAAATGTACATCAATGGCGGCGGCTCGATAAAAATGCGGGCTATCTATGAGCAGGAAGACGGCAATATCGTCATCACCGCTCTGCCGCATCAGGTTTCCGGGGCCAAATTGATGGAGCAGATTGCGGCGCAAATGCTGGCGAAAAAATTGCCGATGATCGAAGATCTGAGGGATGAATCCGATCATGAAAATCCTACCCGTTTATTGATCATTCCAAAGTCCAGACGTGTCGATGCCGATGCCGTGATGTCGCATTTATTCGCCACCACCGATCTGGAAAAAAGCTATCGCGTTAATATGAACATGATAGGCATGGATGGCAGGCCGCAGGTTAAAGGACTCAGGGAAATTCTCGTGGAATGGCTGGCATTTCGCACCGAAACCGTGCGGCGGCGTTTACAGCATCGGCTGGATAAAGTGCTGGCCCGGCTGCACATACTCGATGGCTTGCTAATCGCCTATCTGAATATTGATGAAGTCATCGCCATTATTCGCAGTGAAGAATATCCCAAGCCGGTGTTGATGGCACGCTTTGGTCTTACCGATGTTCAGGCCGAAGCGATACTGGAGTTAAAATTAAGACATCTGGCCAAGCTGGAAGAGATGAAAATCCGTGGTGAACAGAATGCGCTGGAAAAAGAGCGTGCTGCACTGGAAAAAACCCTGGGTTCCCGGCTTTTATTAAATCGTCTGATCAGAAAAGAAATCGAGCGTGATGCCGAGCAATATGGCGATGACCGCCGTTCGCCGATTGTTGCAAGAGTGGCAGCGCAGGCACTGGAAACTACCGCCTTAATAAGCAATGAACCCTTAACCATTATTCTGTCACAGAAAGGCTGGATAAGAGCGGCCAAAGGTCATGATATTGATGTGGAAACTTTAAGCTATCGTTCAGGGGACGGTTTTCTGGATGCCGTGAAAAGCAGATCGACGCAGCCCGTTTATATACTTGATTCCACGGGCCGCGCTTACAGTACCTCTGCCCATGATCTGCCTTCGGCGAGAACGCAGGGCGAACCTTTAACCGGACGGCTTAATCCGCCTGCGGGTTCACTGTTTACCCATTTGCTTGGCGGCAATCCTGATGACTGGTATGTGCTTGCCAGCCATTTTGGCTATGGCTTCAGAGTCCAGCTAAAAGAATTATTTTGTAAAAACAAGGCTGGTAAATTGCTGATTACGCTGCCCGCTGGCGCGAAAGTCCTAAAACCCGCTCCGATACTCAATGAGTCTGATTTGCTCGCCGTCGTTACCTTGCAGGGCCGGCTATTGATATTTCCAGTGGCCGATTTACCTGCTTTGGCGCGCGGCAAAGGCAATAAACTGATACAGATTCCTGCTGCTGATCTGACATCCGGCAAGGACACTGTGATTGCGGTACTGGCGATACCTGAACAAAGCTCATTAAAGGTGGTATCAGGCAAGCGATTTTTAACCTTGAAAGCAGCGGATATAGAGCATTATTCCGGCAGCCGCGCCAACAGAGGGATAGGCTTGCCCAGAGGCTTTCAGCGCGTTGATGGTTTGGAGCGTGATTAGACAGACGCTGCTTCAGGTGAGAATCAAGCCTGATTTATAGTATTTACAGCCAGGTAATTGACTAAAAGTCTTGTAAAAAATTATCTGACATCCACGAACTTGAATAATAGGGGAACTGATTTACCCTTCTGTACCAGACAAATTGAGGTATATTTATAATCCTTTTCATTCATCCTTTTCATTCATCCTTTACACAGTGCTGCAAGACATAAATCGACAGCAGCCTTTCAATTGAGACCCCATTACTATGCCATTTTCCAAACTCGGATTATCTGATCCGCTCCTGCGTGCTATCGCAGAAGCCGGTTATTCTACGCCGTCCCCAATTCAATTACAGGCCATTCCCGCAGTTTTGAAGGGGCACGATCTACTGGCTGCAGCCCAGACCGGCACGGGAAAAACCGCAGGCTTTGCATTACCCATTCTGCATCGATTATCGCTGAAGGCTTACGGTAATCATCGTCCGATCAGGGTGTTGATATTAACGCCAACCCGCGAGCTTGCGGCTCAAGTCGGTGAGTCGGTCAGCAAGTACGGAGCGCACTTGCATCCCCGCTTAAAAACTGAAGTCGTATTTGGCGGGGTAAAAATAAATCCGCAGATGATGCGTTTAAGAGGCGGCGTCGATGTGCTGGTAGCGACGCCAGGCCGGCTGCTGGATTTGGTCAATCAAAATGCAGTCAAACTGGATAAAGTGGAAACACTGGTCCTGGATGAAGCAGACCGTATGCTGGATATGGGCTTTATACGCGATATTCGCAAACTTATCGCCTTGCTCCCGAAAAAGCGCCAAAACCTGTTGTTTTCAGCGACTTTCTCAGAGGATATCCGCAAGCTTACTACCGGTTTGCTGGTTAATCCGGTAAAAATCGAAGTGGCGGCTCGCAATACTGCCGCAGAAATGGTTGAACAAATAGCTTTTCTCTGCAATAAGGCCAACAAAACCGAGTTGCTTTGTCATTTGATAAAAACCAATAATTGGCAACAGGTGTTAGTGTTTACCAGCACAAAACACGGCGCCAATCGACTGACTGAAAAACTCAACAAGTTTGACATTAAAGCCGCCGCTATTCATGGCAATAAAAGTCAGGGCGCGAGAACCGGCGCCTTGGCAGGTTTCAAGGCGGGTGAAATCAGGGTGCTGGTGGCTACCGATGTGGCGGCGCGAGGCATTGATATTGCGCTACTGCCGCATGTGGTTAATTTTGAACTGCCCCGATCACCTGCAGATTATGTGCATAGAATTGGGCGAACAGGACGTGCGGGGGAGGCAGGGCAGGCAGTATCTTTGGTGTCACATGATGAATACAGCGCTTTGCGCCTGATTGAAAAGCTGATTGGCGCAGCGATTAAACGCGAACAGATTGCCGGTTTCGAAGCCTCCGAGGTCGCACCGCCGGCGCCTCCCGAGGCGCCGCGCGCGCAACGGCCCGGAAGCAATGCCAAGCGCTCGCCAAAACCTTCCGGCAATCAAACAACGATTAAACACCGGCCAGGAAGAGCTGTTTAGGAATGGGAAAGTGTTCAGAGGCTTAAAACTTATTACTGTCGTCAGGGTTATATTTATCCGCCAACTGCAGTAACACAATAACAGCACCGGTACCTCCGTTTTTGGGTGAAGCAGAACAAAAAGCCTGAACGTCTTTATGTTGCCGCAGCCACAAGTTAAGATTATTCTTTAGAACAGGGTAGTTGTCAGCTGAACGATAGCCTTTGCCGTGAACGATATGCACACAGCGGCAACCGTCTTCGACACAGCTACGTAAAAAGTGCAGCAGTTGCCGTTGAGCTTCATTACTGTTCAGGCCATGCAGATCAATTTCTGCATCAATGCCAAAATAACCCCGGCGTAATTTTTTTAATACATTGTTTTGCAAACCCGGTGCGATAAAGCTCAGGCTATCTTCAAGTCCGACCTTTTCAACTTCAATTGCTGCAGCACCTGATTTCCAGGCAGCAGCATAGGAATCAGCGCTTATAGCTACAGGGTAAGGCCTGGGTTTGTTTTCCGGCGTTAACAAGACTTTATCGCTTATCACTGAGCGCACTTTACCTATGGTATGCCGGAATAGTTCACTGTCTTCTGAGGTTAGTGTTTTTTTTGCCACGAAAGCTGATTTTGTTGTGTATTGTTGCTAAGATGATCAATTTTATAGCTTATTCGGCTTCAGGGCGAATATAATGCATATTTTATTAAGTAATGATGACGGTTACCTTGCTGAAGGTCTTACTGCCTTGGCCAATGCCTTGCGTGCACATGCCGAAATATCGGTCGTTGCACCTGATAGAAACCGTAGCGCGGCAAGCAATTCTTTAACACTGGAAATGCCCTTGCGGGCTTATACGGCCGATAACGGTTTTATAAAGGTAGATGGCACACCCACTGATTGTGTGCATTTGGCGATAACAGGTTTTCTGGACAGAGAGCCTGATATGGTTTTTGCCGGCATTAATCACGGCTCTAATCTGGGCGATGATGTACTTTATTCGGGTACTGTGGCGGCGGCAACCGAGGGGCGGTTTTTAGGTCTTCCGGCTGTTGCTATTTCTTTGACAGGCAGTAATCCCAGTTATTTTGAAACCGGAGCCCAGGTTGCGGTAACTTTATTAAAGCAATTGATCAGGCATCCTTTACCACAAGATACTATTCTTAATGTCAACGTGCCAGACGTGGCTTTAAAAAATCTAAAAGGCTATCAGGCAACGCGGCTTGGCTTGCGGCATAAATCCGAGCCAGTGGTTAAGAGTGCAGACCCGCGCGGACGTATTATTTACTGGGTTGGTCCGCCTGGCGCAGAACAGGATGCAGGCCCCGGTACGGATTTTTATGCTATCAATGCAGGTTATGTGTCGGTTACGCCGTTACAAATAGATTTAACATGGTATGAGCGCATCAATGCGTTAAAGGCATGGCTGCCTAAGGAGATTGACTTATGAATTCGAGCCTGCAAGGTATAGGCATGACTTCACTGCGTACGCGTGAGCGTATGGTTAAACGCTTGTCGGCGCAGGGTATTCACAATAATAGAATTCTGGAGATTATGCGCGATACGCCCAGGCATATTTTTATGGATGAAGCTTTGGCCAGCAGGGCTTATGAAGACACCTCGCTGCCCATTGGTTACAATCAGACTATTTCCCAACCCTATATCGTTGCAAAAATGACTGAATTGCTATTAGGGGTGGCCGGTCGTTTAGGCAAAGTACTTGAAATAGGCACGGGCTGCGGATATCAGACGGCTGTTTTGGCGCAACTGGTCGATCATGTGTATTCGGTTGAAAGAATCCTGCCTCTGCAGAAAAAAGCAAAAAGCAATTTATGGGATTTAAAACTCAAGAATATCAGTTTCCTGTATAGTGACGGCGGTTTAGGCTGGCCGGATTATGCGCCGTTCGATGGTATTCTTGCATCAGCCGCGCCCGCCGAAATCCCGACAGAATTGTTGCAGCAGCTGGCCGTTGGCGGGGTTATGGTCATCCCTATAGGCAAGAGCGGGAATCAATGTCTGCACCGGGTGATTCGCAACGAAAACGGTTATCACGTCGAACAACTGGAATCCGTCAGTTTTGTACCATTTTTATCAGGGAAAGAATAATCATGTTTCAACAATTATATGACAAAGTCTTATCGTGGTCTAAACACCGTCATGCGGTCAAATATTTATGCGCGCTAAGTTTTGCTGAATCTTCATTTTTTCCTGTACCGCCTGATGTCATGCTGGCGCCTATGGCATTAGCGCAGCCTGATAAAGCCTTTCGTTTTGCACTGCTGACAACCATAGCCTCGGTTACAGGAGGATTACTCGGTTATGCGATAGGTTATTTCTTGTTTGACAGCATTGCGCCATGGCTGCAAACCACGCATTATTGGGAAAGTTATCTAACAGCGAAAAGCTGGTTTGAAGACTGGGGCTTTTGGGCGGTATTTGTCGCCGGCTTTTCGCCTATTCTTTACAAGGTTTTTACCATCGCCGCAGGCACTATGGGTATGGTATTTTTGCCTTTTGTCCTGGCATCAACCATTGGTCGAGGCGGACGATTCTTTCTGGTCGCGATGTTACTGGCGGCCGGCGGCGCGAAGCTCGAATCCAGATTGCGTGAATATATGGACAGACTGGGCTGGGCAACCGTCGCCCTGGTTGTTATCGGTGTAGGGATGTACAAGTTTTTGCACCAGGTTTAGGTGTTACCTGCAAAACTCTTGGCAGCTGACTTCGACAGGCTCTCAAGAAGAAACTGCTTTTTTGTATATTTAAAATCAATGATTTACAAAGAGATAAAAATACAAAAAATTGCCTCAAACAGCGGCTGTTTCTTGCTAATGCCTTGCCACACGCGCGGGGCTTACTCGCTCAGGGCGAACGGTGGTTGAAGAAAAAGGGGGGACGCTTCACTTTTTGGAAAAATAGGGAAGCGTTCAATTTTACCACACAACGGGCAAAAGCCAGCAAGCGGCTAACATCGTTATGATTTACGAGCGTCCTGACCTCATGCGGGACTTATTGGCCGATAATGGCAGTATTTTTGTTCATTGAGATTCGCGAGTGAATAGTCTTATTCGATTAACTTTGGATGAGATTTTTGGAAAAGATAAATTCCGAAAGAGATGTTTTGGCACTATGAAAAACCCGCCAGTGGAAAAGCAAAACAGTTACCTAAGTGCTCTGATACGGATTTTTGGTATTCAAAGCCTGATGACTGGCAGTTTTTTCCAGATAATATTCGGATACCCCCATTCGCAAAAGATCAAAGACCATTTTAAAGACGGGTTAGATGAGTCTGGAACACTTCCATGACGTGTCTTTCATCGAGGTGAAACCCCATGTGAAGGGCAATACGGTGGCCGTCGAGCTGACGGTTTTTTCAGTTTTGTATTCCCGGGATTCATAGCCGACGCCGAAGCCAGCCTGAAAGACAAACAAAGCAAGATTGTGGTTGATAAAGGCCAGATTGTGAAAGTCAGCAAGAACAAGAGCGTAATTCTCAGCCGCGAAGTGCTAACCAAAAACCGGACGGACTGGATTGATTACTGGTCAGCGGACTTCGACTTCGAGAACAAGCGGGAGATCATTCGTGTTACAAAAAAATCTGTTTTTGCAAAACCACAGGCGGCTTTGCCGGGGTTTGATCCGCCACGAATGAGTCTGGCAGAATATATGAAGAGGTTTGGACGGGTGATTACATCTTCGAAAACGAGTGGCAATCCTTCCGTGCCAGGAAAGACCGGAAGCTTGCATTTAAAAGCATCTATCAGGAAGTCGCTCCAGGGCGGCGCAAGATTGCAGTCAAAGTGGTGGAACATCTTCGGCAATGATACGATGACCATTCTTGATGGGCGGCTATGACGGTTCAAGACATATTGATTCAAATCGTGTTAAACCACTATCCTGATACCCAAGCCATTTATCTGTTCGGCTCCTGGGGAACGGCAGACGAATGGCCGGATAGCGATGTGGACATGGCGGTGTTGTTGCCGCCCCAACAGGCGAAGGGCGTGGATTTTCTGGTTTGGAATGCTCTGGCGGTCCGTTTGGGCGACATTGTTCACAAATCGGTGGACTTGCTGAATCTGCGACAGGTATCCACAGTATTCCAAAAGGAGGTGGTCATGGCGGATCGGCGTATTTTCTGCGCCAATGAATATGTGGCAGACGAATTTGAAATGCTGACGCTTTCCTATTATCAAAAACTCAATGCGGAAAGGGCCGGTGTTTTGGCTGAGGGTTTGTGTAGCGGACGCTTTTACCAATGACTAACGAAATTATTCTAAACAAAAAAATCAGCATAGAACGTTGTATTGTCCAAGTTGAAAAATATTACGCACTGCCGAGCGAAACCCCTTTCCATAAGAATTATCTCCTGCAAGATGCCATTGCGATGAATTTGCAGCGGATGGGCGAACTGGCTATTGATATTGCCAATTACCTTATCAAAAAGAAAAAGTTGGGCTTGCCGCAAGATAGCGCAGATGCCTTTGTTTTGCTGCAACGTGCCGGTTTGATTTCTGAAGAATTGATGAACCACATGAAGGGCATGGTAGGGTTCCGCAATGTGGTGGTGCATGAATATCAAAAACTGGATTTGAACATCATGGTGAATGTGATTGAACACCATCTGTACGAACCTTTGGAACTTGCCAACCAAGCCTTGCGCATCATGGAGTAAATCGTGGCTCTGCCAAAGACTTCCCGTCCGAGTCCCATTCTATTTGTGCCTTTCCAATACGCTTCAGTTTACTCTGGTGGAAATTCTTTGATGTTTTATAGGCCTCCAGATCGGCAAAAGGAATAAGGATGATTTGCCAGTCGCTGGTGGCTTTGAAGCCACCATTGTTCTCAGTTGAAACCTCACCTTGCATACGTAGACAGTCTATTTCTCTATTGATCAGAAATTGCCTATGAAGTTGGCCGATAACGAATTAATAATGCACTTTCATGAACCTAGAAAGCGCAGTTTATTAGCCACAGATGAACACGGATTTACACGAATAAACAACTAGTTACATCAATTCTTTGTAACTTCTCATTAGTTGCAGGTAGGTTATAAATCAATAGCTTACAGAGCGAAAAATTGAAAAA
>JAGXGJ010000138.1 GCA_024636875.1 Methylococcaceae bacterium
GATTTATACGGGCTTGAGTATCGAGATCGGGGCGGCGGGTAAATTTAATGATCTTCTCCTTAATATGTGATTGCTCTAAATGCATATCACAACACCTGGGGAAATTTTGTTAAACTGTTAATTGGAAAATGAAGGGTGCCCTTTAAAAAGTGAACCCGGCACCCGGAGGTATCAGCAAAACCATCGTCTAAAAGACTGACACTAGACGTTATTTTTCAAGGTGTAGTGCCACACGAAGATTTGTTATAACACAGGCTATTGTTTTTAAATGGATATTAATTGTAGGTGTTAAATATGGGTTAAGACGCTTGTCTTTTTTGATGGGCTTTGCATTGCGAATAGTTACATCTGCCAGTAATTCTTTAGCCCTTGCAGTAACTCCGTGTGCAGTAACAGTAAAAACAGCCTGTTACTGTAAAACTTACTGCATAAATTATCGGGTGTTACAGCATTTTGTTGTACTTCTCTGGACAATAAAAAACCCGCTAAGCCTTATGACTTGCAGGTTTTTGTACTTCTTTGAATCTTGTTAAATCGGTAATTGGTGGAGGCGGGGGGAATTGAACCCCCGTCCGCAAGTACTCCGCCATAAGGTCTACATGCTTATCCCGCTCTTTTGATTTAGCTAATGACTACCCGTCGGGCCAAGAAAATCATCAGCGATTCCGTAAGGTTTTAGCGCATCCACACCGGACAGATTTCAGCGCGATCTTATGTAATATGACCTCTGAATGCCCCGAAGAGCTCTACCCGCATAAGCACAGGATAGTCAAAGGAATGGTGCTGTTTTTAAGCAGCTAAAGCCATTGAGTAGTTTTCGTCATTTGCGAATACTTTTTTTCTGTAGATTTTACGAGGTGTACAGTCCTCGGCATGCACTTAAGGTTTCGCTACCCACGTCGAAGCCATGTCGCCCCCGTGTGGTTTACAGGCTATAAGAGTTGGCCTTTATCAAGTAAGTTCAATAATTAACATAAAAAATAAGCTGATAATGTTTATCGTGAATCTTCTTTGATTTTTAATGCCGGTTGCAGTGCACAATTGCGCTGCAACTGGCGTTTTAGTGTCTAGATGACCGTTACGTTTTCAGCTTGCGGGCCTTTTTGGCCTTGCGTTACGCTGAACTGTACTTTCTGGCCTTCATCCAGTGACTTGTAGCCACCAGAGTTGTTGATTTGTTGAAAATGTACGAAAACATCGGGGCCTGATTGCTGCTCGATAAAGCCGAAGCCCTTATCAGAATTAAACCATTTAACGGTGCCGGTAGTGATTGTTGACATAATGTGTCCTTTAATAAAATATTAAGTAATAAAGCCTTTAAGGCGGATAAAGCCGGGAAATTTAGAAATTACTTAAATGAAACAAGGACGAGTTGCTACAGGAGAAACATCGAAAAGGTAAACAGAGGGTAAATCAGATTTTCAAGCTAGAGTGTATTATAAGCATTATCTTATTAATGTCAACAGCTATTTTTTTATTGGCTGCTAACAATGCTAACTCGCAAGCAAAGAGTTATGCTATTACCCGCTCGCGCTGCTCGTGGCAGAAAAATAAAATCCGGCTAACTAATTTCCTACAAATAGTAATACTGTTTTTTACAGGTGAAAACCAAAAGTCAGATCAATTGATAAAAATTATAATGCTCCAACCAAAACTGTTTCTGCTGGCTCTCGGTTTTTTTACCCGACTGCCTGGCCCACAATCACAGGATTACACGAAACTACCTCAAGCCGTTCTTTATTTGCCGCTGGTCGGCTGGCTGGTCGGCAGCATCACGGCTGTGAGTTTTTATCTGGCAGACTTCCTGTGGCCGCAAACGACGGCGGTAATATTGGCTTTAATTACTGGCATTTTCCTTACCGGCGCGTTTCATGAAGACGGTTTTGCTGATGTTTGCGACGGTTTTGGCGGCGGCTGGGGCAAACAGCGCATCCTGGAAATCATGAAAGACTCCTTTGTCGGAGTTTACGGATTTCTCGGTTTATTGTTAATCTTTTTATTGAAGATAAGCTTGCTCAGTGGTATGTTTGCTGGCGATGTCCCTTTGATATTATTGGCGGGACACAGCATTAGCCGGTTGCCGCCTTTGTTGCTGATGTATCATTATAATTACGCGCGCACTTATGACAGCAAATCCCAAGGCGCAGTCTATAAACCAAATTCTGGAGAATTAGCATTTGCTACCGTCATAGCGTTATTACCTGTGCTGCTGTTACCCGTTTTATGTGTCTCTGCAGTTATGCCAGTGCTGGCTGTTAATTGGTATCTGGGGCATTATTTTCACCGCCATATCGGTGGTTATACAGGCGATTGCCTGGGTGCAAGCCAGCAAATTGCAGAAACCGTTTTTTATTTAAGTGTCAGCGTCTTATGGACATTTATTTGATTCGCCACACCAAAACTGCTACAGAACTGGGGCTTTGCTACGGCCGAAGTGATGTCGCACTGGCTGAAAGTTTTCCCGAAGAAGCACGTCAACTGCAATGGAAATTACAAGAATTCAAGGAATTCAAGCAGGAAAGTCTGGTTTTAAGCAGTCCATTGACACGCTGCGTACAATTGGCTGAAAAATTTTCCAGCATCGTGACTACCGATGTACGATTGCTGGAACTTGATTTTGGCGACTGGGAAGGATTGCGCTTTGACGCCATTGAGTCCGGTATTTTGCATCAGTGGGCAGATAATTTTGTTCACGCAGCACCGCCCAAAGGTGAAAGTTTCATTGACTTATGTCTTCGGGCAGGTTTTTTTTGGCAGGAATTATTGAGCCGTGAAGCCGAACAAGCCCTGGTCATAACCCATGCAGGCGTTATTCGCGCCCTGTTAGCTAATATTTTACAACTGCCACCCGCCAATGCTTTTCAGTTTCGGGTCGACCCAGGCTCTGTGCATAAATTTCAACATTTCGATAATTATACTTATATCAACTACATCAATAAATGAAACACGGCGGCAATATATATCAGTTCGCCGAATATCTTGGCTGCCTGCCTGAGCAGGTGCTGGATTTTTCGGCCAATATCAACCCGCAGCAAGCGGTTGATCTCAATTGTTTGCAGAACGTCCAGCTCGGCACTTATGCAGATCCCGATTACAGCCTGTTAAAACTGGCGATTAAACGGCGCTATCCTGCTCCTGCCAATGCAGACATTGAAGTTTTTAACGGCGCCAGCGCTGCCATTTTTTCATTATTACGCGTGCTGCAGGCAGAAGATTTGGTTTTATACTCGCCTTTATACAGCGAATATGCGCATATTGGCGGGGAACTCGGCTGCAGGCTGCATCATATCAATCGGCTCGGGTTAAAAAACATAACATCAACTATTCCAAAACGCAGCACCGTGATTTTTGTTAATCCGTCCACGCCGGAAGGACAGCTTTATGACCTGCAAGAACTATTGACAATATGGCAAGCGGCAGACTGCACCATCATTATCGATGAGTCATTCCTGGATTTTTGCAGTGCAGATTCGGCAGCGCAACACATAGCCGATTATGATAAGCTTTACATTATCAAATCATTAAGTAAATTTTACGGCTGCGCCGGCATCCGTATCGGTTTTATCATGGCGGCAGCACCGGCAATAACAGAGCTAAAGCGTATTGAACCGGCATGGAAATTGTCCAGTCTTGATATGATATACATGCAGCAGGCATTGGCTAATACCGCATTTATTGAACAGACCCGGCAGCAGACAGTGTTTCTGCGCGATTTACTCTATCAGGTACTGCAAAGCTCGGGTTTGTTTGAACATATTTACCCGGGACAGGCGAATTTTCTATTAGCACGATTGGCGGCTGGCAGCGATGGTTATCAATTGCAGACACAATTGGAACCTTCGCGTATATTAATCCGCGTCTGTGATAATTTTGAAGATCTGGATAGAAGCTATCTGCGTTTTGCCGTAAAAACCAGGCAGGCCATAGATCAGCTTGCATACAGTTTAAAAGCACTGTCGTTAAAGGTTGATTCTGGCAGTGACTATAGCCGCCTTGATGCCTTTGAAAGTATAGCGGGCGCCTGAGACCGGTCTGCATCACTAGTTATTTCATCCCGGAAGATATTACAAATGAAACCATTAGCCGTTTTTGGCACCAGTTCAGATGCAGGTAAAACCAGTTTGGTAATGGCCTTGTGCCGGCTTTTTGCAGGCCAGGACTTAAAAGTCGCACCTTTTAAGGCGCAAAATGTATCGAATAATTCAGCGGTCACCCAGGAAGGCCGCGAGATTTCCAGAGCGCAATATCTGCAGGCAGAGGCCGCGCGCATAGAACCGAGTTATTTGTTTAATCCGGTATTGCTCAAATCACACGGCAATGGTTCGGTGCAAGTGATTGTCAATGGTCTGGTACATAAAACGCTAAACATAGCTGCCTATTATGCCGAGATTGATCAGTTAAAACAGCATGTACAGCTGGCATTTTCCCGATTGCAGCAAGACTATGATCTAGTGATTGCCGAAGGCGCGGGCTCGCCCGTCGAATTGAATCTGTTATCTAAAGATCTCTCCAATACCTTTGTCGCCAATACCTTCAATACCAAGAATATTTTAGTAGCGGACATTGAACGCGGCGGTGTTTTTGCATCAATTTACGGCACGCTGGGATTGATGGACCCGGTCATGCGCAGCAATATGATCGGTGTGGTCATCAATAAATTTCGCGGCAACCGGATTTTTTTTGATGACGGCGAAGAAATTATCAGGAAGCGATTCGGCGTGCCTGTATTGGGTGTGCTGCCATTTCAGCCTTTGAATATCGACATGGAAGATTCCCAGTCTCTTTGTAATTATCAACAGCGTCTGGATGATGTCAAAATCCGCATTGCCGTTATCGTCTATCCCGGCTTGAGCAATTATAACGATCTCGATGTACTGATGGCGGATCCTGAGCTTTATGTTGAATTGATTCATGCTTACCGTCCGCTGAACAGTTTTGATATGGTACTGTTGCCCGGCAGTAAAACTGTGATCCGTGATCTGCAATGGCTAAAAAAACAGGGCCTGTTTAAAGAACTTCAGCAGGTTAATAAACCCGTTTTCGGACTCTGCGGCGGTTTTCAAATGCTCTGCCAAAGCCTGCAAGATCCTGATATGCTGGAGCATGATACAGCCAGTGTTGAAACGGGCTTAAGTTTTATTGATGATATTGTCGTCTATCAAAGCCCTAAAATTCTCCAGCGCGGCTATTATCAACTGTTTTCATACACCGCAATCAAAGGCTATGAAATCCATTGCGGACGCATGGACAAGTATCCTCTGTATTATCAAGTCGGGCGTTTTACCGGTACGCATGTGCATGGCGTTTTTGACGATGATGCTTTCCGCAGCGATTATTTTAAAACCATCAATCCTCAATATCAGGGTTATGACTATGGACGTTATCGTGAAGCCCAAATCTACGGTTTTACCAGTATGGTGGCGGAAAACCTGGATACTGCCGCTATTTTGCAGGCATTACAGACAGATTAATGGCGTTTGAACTGGCGGCTTTGGCGTATCTAGCCGATATGCTGTTTGGTGAACTTCCCTGTAAACATCCGGTAGTGTTTATCGGTGAATTTATTTCGGGATTTGAACGGTATTTTTACCGTGACCGGATTTTACCGGGTGCTCTATTGGTCGTCAGCTTAATAGTGTTAACTCTGTTGATAAGCGTCACGCTGGTTTATCTGTGTGGATTTTTGCCTGCATGGTTGTCCTTGCCGGTTTTAGCCCTGTTGGCATCGACAGGGTTGGCGATGAACATGCTGCATGCAAGTGTTGCCGAATTGCTCACTGCGAAACACCCCAAACAGGCTTTAGGTTATCTGGTCAGCCGCGATACCGGGGCGATGACGGAAACTGAAGTTTATAAAGCCGCTCTGGAGACCTGGGCTGAAAACCTCAGCGATGGCGTTATCGCGCCACTGTTTTACCTTGTGTTATTTGGCCTGCCGGGGATTGCCGTCTATAAAGCCATCAACACAATGGATTCGATGATTGCCTATAAAACGGAGCGCTACTTTTATTTTGGCAGAACGGCAGCCCTTGTCGACGATATAGCCAATTACCTGCCGGCGCGGCTGACCGCGTTATTTATTGTTTTATTGGCAGAAAATAAACGTCGTGCCTGGCAGTGTTTATGGCGCGATGGTCATAAGCTGGAAAGTCCCAATGCCGGTTTCCCGATTGCGGCAATGGCCGGCGCTATGAGTGTTGCCTTGGGTGGCGACGCCTGGTATCACGGACAGCTCAAACACAAACCGGCATTGGGCTTTGCGGCTAATCCGGTTACTAACACTACGCTGAAGCAGGCATTAGCAATGAAGACCGGTATTAATCTGATTGTTTTAAGTCTATTGGCGGCAGGAATGATGCTGATATGAAAACCCTGTTTACAGGAGGCATAAAAAGCGGAAAATCCCGACTGGCTGAAACCTGTATTTTGGAACAAGCGGGTGCAAATAAACCTTACTATCTGGCAACAACCGAATTTTTTGATGATGAAATGCAAGCCCGCATACACATTCATCAACAACGCCGTCAGGATCTTTTTATTACCCTTGAAGAACCCGTTAAGCTGTTTGACGCCCTGGAAAAATGCCCGGGTCCAGTATTAATCGAATGCGTAACAATGTGGCTCAACAACCTGCTTTATCACCAAATTTCCGAAGCCGATATTTTGCAGGAGCTGGAGGCTGTGATGCAGTTACCTTGTGATTTGGTTTTGGTACACAATGAAGTTGGACTGGGAGTGGTAGCCGATAACCGCTTGGCCAGACAGTTTGTTGATTTATCCGGCAAAGCGGCTCAGATCATGGGGCGATATTGTAATGAAGTATTTTTTTGCAGCGCGGGATTAAAGTTACGAATGAAGTAGGAACTTTTCCAAGCCAGAGAGAAATGGCGCTGATCGTGTGGCTGCGTTTCCATACCCTGGATTCGGCCGATTCGTCGCCGGATGTAAAGCGGTTGGCGCAGTCAGTGCTTTCCGCCGCCGCAGGCGGACTGATAGGGTGTCTGATTAAAAAATAGCTGCAGAAGCAGATCGGACAGCAGTTTTATTATTGCCCGGCGTTCCGGGCTAATCCATTGCATAGACGCCAGCGAAATCCTAACAGCATGGTCTGTTTCCCATCAGGCGGAACCACCCGTGTCCGGTTCCACCTGATGCAGGTTGAAAAGAATTATGATGAAAATATAGTTGTCAAATGTAATTGAAGAGAGTAGAAGGTAAGTTTATCTTTACCTGGATAATAACTGGTTAGGATCTCGCGAAAGCACAGAATTTTACTCGGGAGGAAGGCGGACACTGCCTTGAATGACCGGAACAGCAGAATGCGCTTTATCAGGGAATCAGGGAGCTCAAAAAACTTTTTTCACTAATGAACCGCTCGGCAGGTATTAAGGAGAAAGGCTATGTCCACTTTTATTCTTCATCATAAATTCCGAGCATGGGTACTGGTTTGGCTGGCCATCTTGTGCCTCACTGCTGTTTCTCCAGCAATATCCGGATCTTCATTCACGCTGTTTGAAAGCGGCCAGGTCCGCCCGCTGGCGCTTTCGCCCGACGGTAGGCATCTCTTCGCCGTCAACACGCCTGACAACCGGCTCGAGATATTCAGGGTTCAAAACTCAGGCCTGAAACACGTTCGTTCTGTCCCGGTGGGCCTTGAGCCGGTCGCCGTCGCAGTACGCTCCAACACAGAAGTATGGGTTGTGAATCACCTGTCTGACAGCGTCAGCGTCGTCGATCTGCGCAATGGGCACATCCCCCGTGTCGTGCGTACCTTGCTGGTCGGCGATGAACCGCGGGACATCGTTTTTGCCGGCCCGAATCACGACCGCGCATTCATCACAACCGCGCACCGAGGCCAGAATATCGGCCGCGATCCGCATCTCACAATGCCCGGCATAGGCCGCGCCGATGTATGGGTGTTCGACGCCAATCATATGGGCGACTCGCTCGAAGGCGTTCCCCTCACCGTGATCACCCTCTTTACCGACACGCCCCGCGCCCTCGCGGCGACCGCGGACGGGACAAAGATTTATGCTGCCGGCTTTCAAACCGGCAACA
Organism: Methylococcaceae bacterium; assembly: GCA_024636875.1. Taxonomy (GTDB): domain Bacteria; phylum Pseudomonadota; class Gammaproteobacteria; order Methylococcales; family Methylomonadaceae; genus JAGXGJ01. Next base: position 8,059 of record JAGXGJ010000138.1, read on the forward strand.
AAACTACGACCATCAATGAATTCCTGGTTCGCCAAGGCACCCAACCATTAAATCCGCTCGCCACGCGCGTGTACCCGGGGCCACTCATCAATCATGCAGGCGTTTCACAGCCGACGGTTGGCCTGATTGTGAAGCATGATGGGGCGCATTGGGTCGATGAGCTGAGCCAGATTTGGGACGACATGGTGCCGTTCACCTTACCGGACAAGGATGTGTTCACTATTGACGCCATGGCAGACCCGCCGAGTGAAGTCGAGGACGGAACTTATAGCGGCGTCGGAACGGTGCTCTTCAATATGATCGTGAACCCGGTCAACGGCGATGTCTATGTAGCAAACACCGATGCACAGAATCAAAATCGCTTCGAAGGGATAGGAATTTTCACCGGCGGCCGTGACGAAGGCATGGGGGTTTTCTCCGGCGGTCGCACCGTGCGGGGTCATCTCCATGAAAGCCATATCACCGTGCTGGACGGCACTGGCGGCGTTACGCCGCGGCATCTGAACAAGCACATCGACTACAGCAAGTGTTGCGCGCCCATACCCAACGATGAAAACGACACCAGTGTAGCCTTTCCCCAGGATATGGCCATCACACGAGACGGCTCTAGGCTTTATGTCGCCATGTTCGGAACCAGTGAGATTGGTATCTACCGGACAGAAGAACTAGAAAACGATACCTTTGCCCCGAATACCGCTAACCAGATTCCGGTCTCTGGCGGTGGCCCGAGCGGACTCGCTCTCGATGAGGCCAAAGGCCGCCTCTATGTGCTGACCCGATTTGATAATTCCATTTCGGTCATTGACACCGGCAGCCGCTCCGAGATCAGCCATATCGCGATGCACAACCCGGAACCGCGGCATATCGTTGAAGGGCGGCGCTTTCTCTACGATGCCTCCTTCTCCTCCAGCCACGGCGATTCCGCCTGCGCAAGCTGTCATGTCTTCGGCGACTTCGACAGTCTGGCCTGGGACTTGGGCGACCCGGACAACGATCAGACGACGAACACCGGGCCGTTCCGCGTCGACGAAGGTATCGGCTTTTTCCTGCTGCGGGGCCAACCCGAAAATCCTCACTTCCGGCCGATGAAAGGCCCCATGACCACCCAAAGCTTAAGAGGACTGGATAATCATGGCTCAATGCACTGGCGCGGTGATCGGACGGGCGGAAACGACGACAATTTTCTGCCTAACGCAGGCCCCAATGCACAACCGAATGGCGGTTCCTTTAACGAAGATGTCGCCTTCCGCAAGTTTAATGTCGCCTTCTTCGGACTCAACGGACGGAATGCATTTATTCCCGAAGAGGATATGCAGAAGTTCACCGACTTCATGCTGGAAGTCACCTATCCGCCGAACCCGATCCGCAACCTGGACAACTCGTTGACGGAACAGCAGCAGAAGGGACGAGAATTCTACTGCGGTTTGGATCCCTCATCATGCACCGGCGGCAACAAATCGGATACCTTCCAGACCTGCAATGGTTGTCATGTGCTGGACAGGAATGGCAACGCAGAGTTCTCCGAGGTGAAGCGCCCAGGCTTCTTCGGTACCGACGGTCAGTTCTCATTCGAGGGCGAATCGCAGTTCTTCAAAATTCCGCATCTTCGCAATCTGTACCAAAAGGTCGGCATGTTCGGCATGCCACCGCCTCCGCGGCCGCCATTCGTCACGCCGGAACAGGCTGACCGGATCGCACCTCTGGGCAGCCTCGTGGTGTTACCCTTCGCCAACAATGGTTTCCTGGGGCCGCAGGTACGCGGCTTCGGCTTCCTGCATGATGGCAGCGTCGATACCCTATTCCGTTTCATCAGTTCCGTGGTCTTCGTCCCGAGGCCGCCGGGCACGATCCCTATCCTGGACCCGCGCACGCCGCCCGAGCTACTTGACCATGGTCAGGACCCCGGCAACGCAGGCGGATTGCCTATCCCGCCCAACGATCCCATCACCCCGCGCCGCAATCTCGAAGCCTTCCTCCTCGCTTTCGACAGCAATCTGGCGCCGATCGTGGGTCAGCAGATCACTCTCACCAAGAACAATGCGGCCGTAGCCGGGTCGCGCATCGATCTCTTGATGGCAAGGGCCGAAATGGACGAGTGCGACCTGGTGGCCAAGAATCGCTTTGGCGGTTTCCTCTATGTCGGTAACGGCAAGTTCAAAATCTCACGGAAGAGAACTCCGACAATCCCTGATACACTCCTCCGCTTTACAGCCCTACTGCCCGACGGAGAGACTACCTACACCTGCGCGCCTCCCGGTTCTGGAGTGCGAATAGGCATCGACCGCGATGAAGACAGCGTGCTCGACGGCAATGACCGGGATTGGAATACAAGACGAGATTAGTTATTGCTAATTTTTACTTTTCGAGGATATAGAGTAGGATACTCTGCATATTCCTGAACTCCACATACCCTCGAATATGCAGTGCACTGCATATTCGAGGAGCCTCTATGTGAATCGTAGTGGGTAATGCGATAATATAGCCATGAACAGTGAAACTTTATTCAGCATGGCTTTAGGCCTGAAGACACCCTGGCAGGTCAAAGATGTGACCTTTTCTACAGACGAATTGGCCAGTAGCGAACTTCACTTGCATATCGGTTTTGTGCCTGACTCGCGCTTCTTAGATGACGCGAATAACCTCTGTCCCGTGCATGATACCGTTGAGCGACAGTGGCAACATTTGAGCTTTTTTGAGCACACCTGTTACCTCCATTGTGCAGTGCCACGCATTACCACGACCGATGGCAAAGTTCGTACTGTAGACGTACCCTGGGCGCGGCCTGGCAGTGGCTTTACCTTATTATTCGAAGCCTTGGCGCTAGCATTGATCGAGCGAAAAATGCCGGTCAACCGTGTCACAGAAATACTGAAGGTAAACCCACAGCGCATCTGGACGATCTTCAATCACTGGATTAGCAAGTCGAGAGCAGTCGATGATCCTGGCACGTTGACCAAGTTGGGTATCGAAGAAACATCGACCAAAAAAGGCCATCATTACATCACGCTGGCGGTTGATTTAGATGAAGCTCGGGTAATCCATATCACCGAAGGTAAAGGCAAGGCAACTCTGCACAGCATTCAACAACACCTTGAAAATAAAGGCGTTGATAAGGAACAGGTGAAGCAAATCAGCATGGATCTGTCGCCGTCATTTATTGCCGTTGCTGCCGAATCATTCCCGGTCGCACAAATTACTTTTGATAGGTTCCATGTCGTAAAATTATTAAACGAAGCTATGAATCAAGTGCGTATAGCCGAACGCAAGGAGCATGATGCTCTGAAAGGCCACAAATACACGTTCATGAGGAATCGAGAAAACCTATCAGACAAACAGGAAAAACCTCTGCTTGAAATGATTAAGCTCTATCCGACACTGGGCGAAGCTTACCGCTTGAAATTGCTGTTCAATAATCTCTGGGAGCTGCCTGATAAACAGGCGGCAGACGCTGTTCTGAGGCAATGGTGCGTTGAAGTGGAAACGGCCAAAATCCCTGCCTTTTTGAAGTTTGCCAATACGGTCCGAGCACATTGCCGGGGATTGTTCATTTCGTTGAGTCGCACATTACTAACGCCATTCTTGAAGGTACCAATAGCAAGAAAAGGCTACCAATGCACGGGGAATTGTTACCGGCCTTGAATAACAATTCGAAAATAAAAATTTCGATCTTATAAATTGGAGAACACTTATGAAAACCCGATTGATACACAGCTTATTAATAAGCTGCTTATTGGCGCCATTACCTTCAATAGCAGGATCGTTCGACGAGATCGTTGTGTTTGGCGACAGCTTGTCCGATTCAGGCAATCTTGCCACTTTGGCCTTGTTTTCCGCAGAAGCAGCGGAATTCAAGTTTCTTAATGATCTGCCTTATCAAAAAGGATTTACCAATGGCCCGACAGCCGTCGTGCAACTCGCCAAGTTGTTGAGCGCGCCGCCGTTAACACCTTCACTATATCTTCTAAATACTATTTCCGGGACTAATTTTGCCGTGGCGGGTGCCCGGGCAGCAGGCGATAACCTGATCGATTTGAACACCCAAGTCGGCGCATTTCTGTCGAGCCAAGCAGGCAATGCCCCTAATAACGCGCTGTATATTCTATTCATTGGCGGCAATGATATTCGCGATATGCGTGATGCAACCGGTATAAAAGCCGTGTATTCAATATTAAAAAAGGCTACCCAAAATATCCGTAATAACTTATCGCTGCTTATCGCTTCCGGCGCAAAGCATATTATGGTGGTGAATTCTCCCGATATCGGTAATCTGCCCGAAACAAAGGCATTGGCAGCTAATAATCCCAATCTTATCCGGCGCGCAAGTTTATTTACCCAAGCGTATAACAAAAGCCTTGCAGATACGGTAAAGCATATTGAAAAAAATACAGGCGTCGATCTCGTCCTGTTTGATGTGTTCACGTTATTTAATGACATTGTTAATGATAGCCGCGCTTTGCTTTTTACCAACGCAAAAGCGGCTTGTTACAGCAGTGTGGGATTAGTTTATTACCCTATTTGCGATGAGTCCCAATTGGATGCATTTGTCTATTTTGATGAAATTCACCCAACCAGACGTGTTCATGAACGCGTAGGCCGTGCTATGTTTGCTGTGGTACCTGAGGCGAATTAAGTAAACTCTGTTTTTCGGATAGTTACACCACAAAGGGCTAGAAACACAGAATCGGAAAAAGTTGATATTGTTCGTAGCATTCTAATCGAATCATTTCAGGAATCGGCGAAATTTAAGTGTATCTGTAAGTATAGTTCGATCGGGTGGAGATAACGGGATTGCGCCCGTTATCCCTCCCACACCACCGGACATGCGGTTTTCCGCATCCGGCGGTTGAACCCAGCGACTCACATCGTCGCAAAATCTGATGGTACAAATAAACCCCAGTGCCGATTTGGGTGAAATTACCAAGTCCCTGACATAATCTTTCGAACAGTGTGAGGTTTAAAATGCGAAATAGCACCGAAATTGAAACTGTATCTGATGAGGTGTGGCGGCCATCCCCAGTAGTTTGATTATTTGGTGAGGCAATACGACCGGACAGGGTAATTGTCGCCGAACACTGGGCACACTAGGGTGGTTTCGCGTCATCAAACCGCCATGCCTAAAGTATCATCAAGATCAAACAAGTTACAAGGCATCAGAAACAAACGCTTGAAAAGTCCGAACAAAGGGTAATACTATAAATTCCGTTTTGGCTTTTTTACCTTAGGTGATTTCCAGAAAATAATTTACCCATCAGGTGGGCCGAATCAGGATGTCCCATTTTGGCAGGATTGGGTTTCGTTCCAGTCTGGCTTCAATCGCCAACATCGCCTTCTTAGACAGTGAAATTCCTTTCTGGTA
>JAGXGJ010000139.1 GCA_024636875.1 Methylococcaceae bacterium
ATGAAATAGATGACGATTAAACAAAATTGCCGCTCAAAACGGTAGTTACTGATTCAATTTAACCTCATCCTGCATTCATGTGCCAGGTGCATAGAGGACCGTTACTCCCCTGTATTTGGCAATTAACTTACGACTGACGAGATGTTAATAACAGTGGAGATACAAAATGGCTGCAACCGATAAACGAGGTAAAAACAATGTAAATTCAGTTCCCGAAGCGCCCAGCGATGCGATATGTCTTCCGGATGGTGGCGCCAGGATTGCCGAGCTTGCCTATTACAAGGCTGAAAGCAGAGGATTTGAACCGGGCCACGAACTTGATGACTGGCTTGAGGCGGAATGGGAATTTTTGCTGTAGTTTGGAAAAAGGGAGGCTAAACATACGATCCGCCAATATTCTGTAATATAGATGTTTACTCTTAAATTTGAATAAATACTGGAGAACGTTATGAGCACTAATGAAAAAGATACAAAAAGCACAGAAGTATAGGAGCCAAAGTTGGTAAAGCGACACAAAGTCCCCTCTCCCTTTGGGAGAGGGTTAGGGTGAGGGTATTACAAAGGTCGCTTTACCAACTTTGGCTCCTATAACAGTAACCATTCCCAAAACAGAAAAGAGCAAGCGTAAAACCATCGAGATCAAATAGTCATAATATTTTTCTCGCAACTGGTTTTCACCCGGTGTCAATCAGGGATGATTGATACCCTTAAAAACAAGGAAGTTCAGCCACTATCTGTTTTTACTCAACCGTCACAAAACCATGGAGAGTCCAAATGTTTAATAATCGAATCATCGTTGCTATAGCTGCCGTATTGGTTATTATCCTGGGAATACAGGCATATATGATCTTTCAGTTGAATGACAGGCTCGAGCAATTGAATGGACAGGAAAATGTGGCGAGCAGTCCACAACTCAAAATACCAACGCTACCCAATTTACCTTCTCCCGGAAAGGGTCAGACTGACAAGCTCTTTAAGGACTACCCATGGAATCCTTATGAAGAAATGCAGCGTATGCAAAAAGAAATGGAACAGCTTTTCGGTGATTCATTTTCACGTTTTCACATGAACACACCCTTGGGCAGTTTGAGTAAAGTGCCTGACATTGATTTACAAGAAAAACCAGATCAATATGTGGTGACCGTGAATGCACCGGGTGCTGATCAATCGTCACTGGAGGTAAAACTGGAAGACCGGACTTTGCATATCTCGATTAAAACGGAACATGCCGAGGATCAAACTGATGAAAAAAATGGCCAATATAGTTTTCGTGAACGTTTTATGGGTGAATTTCATCGGGCATTAACATTACCTGGACCTGCAGACGCGGCTAAAATGAAAACTGATTACCGTAACGGCGTGCTGACTATCACCATTCCGAAGAAATAAAGACTGTAAAAGTGTTAATTACACGGTTTGTTTGTCCTTGACCTTTCTGATTTTAATTCAGTCCCTCGCTCAGCAGCCGCCGTTCTGGCCGCTGCAGTCGCCAGCAAAGCAGACAGCTTCAAGGGCTCCACGGGTTTAAGCAAGTGCTCGTCAAAGCCGGCGGACTCTGATTGTTCAATGTATTCTGGCCCCCCATACCCGGTGATGGCGATCAAAAACGCTTGCCGTGTTTCTGGTAATTCCCGTAACCGTTTAGCCACCTCGTAACCGCTGATATCGGGCAGACCGATGTCCAGCAGAACAACCGGAGGCCGGAAAGACCGCACTTTCTCTATCGCCTTTAATCTGCAGTCTACGATTTCGATGTCATGCCCCTTTATAGGTAGCAATAGGGCAAGACTTTCTGCGACATCAGCATACCATTCCAGGCATGTAAAACAACGTGGAAAACTTACGCTGAAAGCGCTAAATTTTAGGCGATGTTTTACTCATCTGAACCAAAAATTTATTCAGTTAACCCACATGATCCAAGCCATTTTTTTGTCGCTGGTTTTTTGTGGGCATTGAAATCAACAACCTGAACAACCAGGGAACAGCAATCGCGCCGCATCCTATCAGAATTCGGCTGAAGAATCTTTCTCAACGCGATACAGCTTGCGTGGATTACAGTTTATGCCGTGTATACTGCAATTAAATCACCTATACTTCTGTTTTATCCAGGAGAAAACCACTTGAAAACATACACTGTAAAAATGTCAAGATCAGTTGTCGAATACAGAGAAATCCTTATTAATTGTGAAAATGAAGAGGAGTTAATTGAGTTATTGGACGAGAAACTTGAAAAAGTATGGAGCGATGGTGACGAGACGTTCGATGAAAACTCGAATGATGAGATAGATTTGATTAAGTACTGGGAAAATGAAGAATTTGACGAAGAAGTTATGGCGATCGTGGATTTTTGCGAAAGACGTTCCCGTTTCAAGAGATTAACTCGCCGGTATTGGATCCGTCGTATATGGCGATGATATCCGACTCGGCACGAAACAAAAGCCATACGAAGATAATATCAGTTTCATATCTGAACCCGCTTACTTATTACGCGCCTTTTTAACCTGTTATCCCAAATACGCCGGAACTGAATCGATGCAGACAGCGTGCTCAGAAAGAACGTTGGCGCCATCTTCACCCTTTTTTGAACCACTCTATTTGACACTAATGCACTCGAATAAACGGCTTTAAATTTGTGTCAATTCGTGGTTCAAATTCCTGCGCTTATACAAGTTAACATGTTGGGTTATCTTCGTATTCCTGGTGAACTCTGTGGTTAAATGCTTTTTCCAGCTTAAAGCAGGTTACAATCGAACTGCCCTGGTTTTCTTGAGGTAATACATTTTGTTAACCTAGGCAAAGGGAGGGGTGGTATGTTTTGGCGTACTATTTGCCAAGCTGATGTTATTTGCCTGCCATAGATTTATCGAAAGGATTATTCATGCTGATCAATTGTGTTGCGTATCAGAAAGGAAAAAAACTCAAGGACATTTCGATTGAGGAAATCAGTCATTTTCTGACTATACCCGGCTGCTTTGTCTGGGTTGCTGTACAAGATGCCAAATTATCTGAGCTGGAAAAAATGCGCGAAGAATTTGATTTTCATACACTTGCATTTGAAGATGCCTGGCACAGTCATCAGCGTCCGAAGATAGAAGAATACGGCGATACAGTATTTGCCGTGATGCAATTGACGGAAATGGATGGCAACCATCTGACCATTGGCGAGGTCAATGTCTTCGTCGGTATGAACTATGTACTGTCGGTCCGTAACCGCAGCCGCACAGGCTTTCTGGGGGTGCGCCATCGCTTCGAGCATGAACCGCATTTGTTGAGCCAGGGCTCAGGCTTCGTGTTCTATGCGTTGATGGATGCCGTTGTTGATCGCTATTTCCCGATTCTGGATGCGCTTGAAACCGAACTCGAAAACGTTGAAGAACAGATTTTCATAAAAGGCGCTGCACGTTCCAATATTGAACGCCTGTACGCGCTTAAACGTAAGGTAACAACTCTTAAACATGCGGTCGCTCCCTTGATGGAAGATGCAGGCAAACTGCACAGAGGACGTGTACCTGTGGTCTGCGCGAATACCCAGGAATATTTTCGTGATGTGTACGATCATCTCAAACAGGTTAATGCGTCAATAGACACGATACGCGACACGATCGGCATGGCGATTCAGGTCAATCTGTCGATGGTGACTATTGAGGAAAGCGAAGTAACCAAACGGCTCGCTGCATGGGCAGGAATATTCGCCGTTGCAACCGCTTTTGCCGGGATTTGGGGCATGAACTTTAAAGTCATGCCGGAATTGCGGTGGAAATATGGCTATCCGGCGGCACTGGTCGCGATCGGCGTGGTCTGCGGGGTTCTTTATAGGCGCTTTAAAAAAGCGAAATGGCTTTAAACTTGTAATGCTTGGCAAGCATCCATGCCGGTATGTCTATTTCTGCGAACAGCTGAAGCATCTTGCTAATCAGGAAAAATTTTACTTTTAGACCTGGATTTCCTAAACTGTTGCGGCTTGCTCGATTCCCTCCACGTTTCCAAAAACACTATCAAGGAGTCCTGTCTATGAAAACATTTGCAACTATGGCGGCTGTTACAACGATGGCCTGGTAAGAACATGTTGGGGATACTGATACGCTTTCTGGCGGCCCTGGTTCTGGTCTTCGCCACATGGAACCCCTCCGGCTGGTCCTTCGTTCACTGGCTCTTGAGTTCACTTCCCAACGTGACTGCCGGCCTGGTCTTTGCTGGTGTGGTTCTGGTAATCGGCTGGTTTCTCTTCCTGCATGCGACTCTCGAGTCACTTGGCCTGTTCGGGATTATTCTGGCCCTGGCCTTTTTCGGTACGCTCACCTGGCTCGTATTTGACCTGGGTTGGTTGTCGGCCGGCCAAGAGGTACTGAACTACGCAGTTCTGGTAGTCGCCGCGGCTATCCTCGCAGTCGGTATGGCCTGGTCGCATATCTGGCGCAGGCTCTCGGGGCGTGTTGAGGTGGAGGATGATCACCAATAAATCAATGTGTAGAGTCATTCACCAGGCCGGCGCTTCGAGTCCGCCCGGGGGAGACTTGTAAATCAAGCCTTGCATGCAAAATGCAGGGCTTTTTTATTGCCTGTTATTGTTCCTGTCATGGCGGTGTCATGAAGTTAATGTGCTGCTATTTACTTAACTGAAAAGTGGGCGCTGTTTATGGGAAGCATGAGAAGTTATTTTACAGCTTTGGCTTATTTTTCAAGTGCGAGAGGATATAAAATACCGCTATACCCGAGAAAACGAAAATCCAGATATGAAGCGAAACCAGGCCCCAAATAGCCCCCACAAAGAACAACAGAAGCGTTTGCATAACATTGGCCATATTGAACTCTTTTTAAAACGTTAATTGAATAATTTGAGATATACCTGACTTATTATGGCTTGTATACTGCTTTCTCATAAAATTTCACTCGCACAAGCACTGATTCCAGGTTAGGAATAGAAACCGTGAAGTTATCTATGTCTAGCAGCCAAAGGAAGCCGATTAATTGGATTGGAGCGTAAATTATGAGACCATATAGACATATTACTGGTGGATGTTGAATTCTGTGCGCATGAAAAAAACGAATAAGTCTGATTTGGAAGAAGCATTAAAATTGTGCAAAGGGGCATTTATATCAGCTGCCGGGTTTAGCATGATTATTAATTTACTGCAGCTTGTTCCTGCTATTTATATGTTGCAATTGTATGATCGCGTGGTGCCAACAGGAAATCGATCAACTTTACTCATGTTGACCCTGATCGTGATAGTGCTGTTTTTGACTATGGGAGCGCTGGAGTGGGTGCGCTCGCAGATACTGGTAAGGGTCAGTTCACGCCTGGAAACATTGCTCAACGAAAGATTGTTTCACGTGGCTTATATACAATCTCTATATACCGGTGGGCAAAGGGCAAGCTCACAACCTCTGGATGACTTGACTTCGTTAAGGCAATTTATGACAGGGAACGGTCTGTTTGCATTTTTTGATGTGCCCTGGATGCCGGTTTATATCGCTGTCATGTTTATTTTTCATCCATTTTACGGGTGGGCTGCTGTAGCTACTTCCATCATTCTTACAATCATCGCAGTAATTCAGGAAAAATCTACCGGTAAACTATTAGGGGAAGCAAATACATTAGCAATTTCCGGCCGCGGTCTGGTCAATACAAACCTGAGAAATGCTGAAGTTATCGAGTCCATGGGTATGTTGCAAAATATACGGCGTCGTTGGGTAGAGGGTACACGGCAAGTACTTGTATTGCAAGCAACTGCAAGCTCACGAGCCGGTTTAATCAGTAGTTTGTCAAAAGTTATCCGGCTTTCATCGCAATCCTTAATTTTAGGTTTGGGCGCCTATTTAGTGATAGAGGATGAAATAACACCGGGCTTAATGATTGCCGGGTCAATACTATTGGGTCGAGCACTTGCACCAATAGATATTATGATTGGGTCATGGAAAGGTTTTGTTAATGCGCGCAGTCAATACAACCGACTCAATGATATGCTGCTCAGGATTCCGGCCGAAACAGAAAAAATGACCTTGCCTGTTCCTGAAGGCAGTTTTCAGGTAGAGGCGGCTGTGGTAGTTCCGCCTGGCGCAAAAACGCCGGTAATAAAAGGCATTTCCCTGGCTATTGCCAAGGGTGATGTGGTCGGCGTGCTTGGCCCAAGCGGCGCAGGAAAATCAACTTTTGCCAGAGCCCTGTTAGGTATCTGGCCGACAGCGAGTGGAAAAATACGCCTGGATGGCGCCGATGTGTTCGCCTGGAATCGTCACGAACTGGGTCCATATATCGGCTACCTGCCCCAGGACATAGAGCTGTTTGAAGGGACAATCAGTGAAAATATCGCACGCTTTGGCGAGATAGAGCCTGAACAAGTAGTCAATGCCGCCAAAATGGCCGATGTCCATGATCTGATTTTGCACATGCCGGAAGGTTATGATACACGCATAGGCGCAAACGGAGGCAATCTGTCGGGAGGCCAGCGCCAGCGCATTGGTTTGGCCAGGGCGCTGTATGGCGACCCTGTCGTGGTCGTGCTGGATGAACCGAACTCAAATCTCGATGAACAGGGCGAGTTTGCCTTAGCTAATGCGATCCAGCGCTTGAAGAAAAAAAGAGTTACAGTTATTGTCATTACCCACCGCAACAATGTGCTGGCAAATGTAGACAAACTTCTCATATTAATGGATGGACTTGTTTCCCTTTATGGGCCCAAGGAACAGGTTATAGCGCATTTGCAACAGCAAAAAAAGGCCGCCGCGCAAGCAAGGCAGCCACAGGCGCCGGCAGCAGTTACCCTAAATTCACCCGCATAAAACACATATGAAAGAAAGGCTTGCGCAAATTACCACCGAGCAGGGAATACCTGTTGTTATTGATGACGCATCAATTCGTAATATTGGCGTTATTATCCTGATTTGCACATTCGGCATTTTAGGCACTTGGGGTTACCTGGCTCCTATCGATAGCGCAGCGTTAGCGCCCGGTTACGTCACCGTAAAATCCCATAGAAAAACCGTACAGCATCTCGATGGCGGCATCGTGAGCAAATTGCTTGCCAAAGATGGTGATATTGTTCAGAAAGGCGATGTATTACTGATCCTTGACGGCACAGAAGTCAAGGCGCAGCTGGAAATCATGCGCGGCCAATATATAACTTTATCGGCTCAATTGGCCAGGCTGATGGCAGAAAGAGATCAACAAAACCAGATAAGCTTTCCGGATGATCTGCAAGATCTGTCCGATCCACATATTGTCGAAGCCAGACAGGGCGAGAACCAGATATATATCGCCAGAAAAAGTGCTTATCAAGGAGAAATTTCAGTTTTAAATCAAAGAATAGGTCAACTGCACTCAAAAATAAAAGGTTTGCAAGGGCAGCGGAGCAGTAAGCAGGTGTTAATGAAGTCCTATGGAGAGGAAGTTCACGATTTAAAAGAATTATTAGCCGAAGGTTTTGCCGACAAACAAAGGCTGCGGGATATTGAGCGTAATTACGCCCTGGTCACTGGAGAAATAGCTGAATTAACCTCAGAAATCGCCGGGAATGACATGCAAATTGGCGAAACAAAATTGCAAATACTGCAACTGCAAAAGAAATTTCAGGAAGAAGTCGCCGGCAAGCTGGGAGAGGTTCAGGCACAGCTTTATGACGTTGCCCAGCGCCTGGTTGCAACCAAAGACAAAGTAGCCAGAATAGAAATAAAATCACCTGCCAATGGCCGCGTACTGGGTTTATCCGTGCATAATATGGGTGGAGTCATTTTACCCGGCAAGCCCATACTCGATATAGTTCCGCAGACAGAAGAATTAATCATTGACGCCAGGGTATCGCCGATAGACATAGACCGAGTCAGGGTAGGATTATTGGCAGAAGTCAGATTTAGTGCATTTAAACTGGCATTAACGCCGAAGGTGCAAGGCAAGGTCATCAATTTGTCGGCGGACAGATTGATCGACGAAGAAAATGGACTGCCTTATTATCTGGCGCAAATTGAATTGACCCCGGATAGTTATCAAAAATTAGGCGATCTGGAATTGCTGCCCGGAATGCCGGCAGAAGTGCTGATCAATACAGGCGAAAGAACGGTATTTGAATATCTGATGCAGCCTATCACCAATGCCTTTGCCCGTTCATTTATAGAAGACTGACAGGCATGAAAAAACTGAAACTATTCGTTGTATTTCTGGCTTTTGCGCAGGTTGGCACCAGTTATGCCGAAGATTTGCTAACCATCTATCAGCAGGCACTAGCAGCCGATCCGACGGCAAAAGCTGCTGAAATTAAGGTTGAGATAGGTTCTGCGCAAAAAGGTCAGGCGCTGGGCCAAATGCTGCCGCAAATTAACGCCGCTGGAACCTGGTCAGCAAACAACCAGAGGGTATTGGGTTCGCCGGCCGCTCCTCCCGAAGCTCCTGCGGCTATCCCGACCAGTACAAGCAATTTTCATGGCACCCGGTATTACCTCTCTTTAAGTCAAACATTGCTCGATTTCGGCAAATTCTGGAACTGGCGACGTGCTCAGGAAACTGAAAATCAATACATGTCAGAAAATATCGAGGCCCAGCACACGCTGATGTTCAATGTTGTCGAGAAATATTTTGATGTACTCGACGCTGAAGATCAGTTGAATTTACTTCAAGCTGAAAAAGAAACCACGATAAGGCAACTGGAACAGGTTAAAAAACAATATGCCAAACAGCTTGTTTTGATAACTGACCTGTATGAAGTAGAAGCCAGGCTGGACAAGATAAAGGCTGATGAGATTGAGGCTGAAACCATATTGGTCACTGCCAGGGAAAGTTTGAAGGAATTGACCAATACAAGCCCGGTAGCCCTCTATAAATTATGCGATGAAATAGAATACAAAGAACTGGATGGCGACCTGGATGACTGGATTGAGGTCGCTAAAAGCGAAAGCCCGACATTAGCGGCGCAATCAAGTGCGATAGCGGCGGCAGGAAACGATGTGGCCGCGCAAAAATCAAAATTCATGCCTGTTGTAGATCTGCAATTAAATTACTACTCCTCAAATACCGGTTTTCAAGGCGTCAATTTGGGGCGCAATATTGAAACCCAGGTAGCAGCAATCAACGTCAATATGCCTCTTTTTACCGGCGGGACAACAACCAACCAAATGTATGAGGCCCAGCATAAATTAACCATCAGCAAATATGAAAATGAAACCAAAATTCGCGCCTTGATCAAGGAAACCCGTGATGCCTACTTAAGCTCCAATGCCAGCGTCAGACGCATCAGCGCTACGCGCAAGGCGCTGGAATCGGCGATTAAATCGAGGCAGGCAATGGAAAGCGGGTTCAGATATGGCGTTCAAACAATCTTCGATGTATTGAATGCCCAACAAGGCGAGTTTCAAGCCAGGAGAGATTTGGCAAAGGCAAAATACAGTTATATCAAAAACAAAATGCGTTTTTTGAGGGCTATCGGCTTGATAAGCGAAGACAATATCGCAGAAGTCAACAATTGGTTGCAAGCCGCGCCAAAACGGGCAGAAAAAAATCCGGACAAGCAGGTTAAGGGTAATGCGGGATAGCGTCAGGATCCAATCCTTGAATATCAGCAACTGCATTGAATGCCCAATTTTGCTATATCTTTTCTTTTCTGATTAGAAAGATACTTCAGCTATGCGCAGAAATCGTCTTACCGGCAGGGATTGCCGGTATCCAGGCTACAGGGATGTAGTCTCAATTTGCCATCCCTTACGACTACGCTCAGGACAGGCCTTGGCTTTAGAATGCCGGCACAAATCTCTGGTTGGAACAGATTCGCATTAACCCGAGGGGCGTCAGGCAGGCAGGCAGGCAGGATAGCCTGACGTGTCCGGTCAGAGCTCAGCGACTCGTCAGAGCACGAAGTGAATCCCTGCAGGAACGACGTTGACTATAAGTATTGTGCGCAAAGCTGAAGATTCTTGCTAATCATGTTTTCTTTTGATCCTGATTGGCGTCAATGCTTAAAATGTAATTTATTGGCACCTCCGGAAGTATTATTCTTGATGACTTTACGCGGATGAGCAGTTTTTCAACAGTTTGTTAGCATTTTTAATTGACTCAAGGCTTTATGGGCGCTCTTAGATTTTTATTGGCTTTCAGTGTACTCATCAGTCACCTGGGTATCAGGATTAACGGTCTGACTCCAGGAGTGATCGCGGTGATCGTATTTTACCTGATCGCCGGTCATGTGGTGGCGCGCTTGTGGCGAACATGGCGGCATCAACCTGATGGCTGCGGCCGGTTTTACCGTGACCGGGCCTGGCGTATCTTGCCGCAATATACCGCTGCCCTGTTATTTGCAACGCTAATATGGGCTGGCGGCGCGCAATCGCCATTTATAGCCAATCGGCCCGGTTGGTCTGACTGGCTTGCCAATATTCTGATTGTCCCTCTCAATTTCTATATGTACACCGGACAGGATGGCTTTACCCTGATACCGCCAGCCTGGTCGTTAGGCGCAGAAACGCAATTTTATCTGATGGCTCCGCTATTATTATCGCAAAAATTGTCCATTATATTAATGGTATTTGCTATCAGTTTTGGTATTTTTGCGCTGGCGCAGGTGCAAATACTTGACACAGATCACTACGGCTATCGACTCATCCCCGGCGTTTTATTTATCTTTCTGCTGGGTGCTCTGCATGAGTTGGCCTATCGGTATACATCGCTGCGTAAGTTGCTGATAGTTTTATGGTCACTTAACCTCATCTACCTTTTGTGGCTCTTTACAGTGGGGCAATATCTGCCCTATAACGCAGAGGTCGCTCTGGGATTAATGATTGCGATGCCGTTGCTGGCGCTGTTAGGCAAGCCTAAAGTTGTTGCCCGGAATAACTCAATACGGACGCAGCTTGATCGCAGGCTCGGGGAGCTTTCCTATGGTGTTTTTTTGTACCATTTTCCGGTGATCTGGCTGCTGAAATTGCAAGCGCCGGTGTTGGCGGCAAGTGACATTTTTGCCGTGATAGCACTTAGCGTATGCTGCGCTGCGATAGGCCATTGGGTGATAGAGCGCCCGCTATGGAGTCGTTTCAGACCGGTGCTTTAACCTGAAAATCGTAGTGGGGCGACCGGAGCCATTTATGCTGAGCCCTTCGGCTACGCTCGGGAGAACCCCTGTCGAAGCATGAAGGGATTTCACTCGTTCACCCTAAAAACCGCAGTAAGTCCACGAAAAGCACGAAAGACACGAAAGACACGAAAGACACGAAAGAAATTAGAATGTTATGTTGATTTAGTAATTCTCCATTTGGGTGACGGTCTACAGTTCGGTATCTCTTCGAAAATTTTCGTGCTTTTTGTTTTTCGTGGATGAAATGATTTTCTATGTTCACCCATTTGACGAGTATACCAAAATCCCATAGTCCTTCCGTGCAGGAAGCGCAGTGCATTTCTGTCCGCCTGTTATGACTTATTCCAGCAGGAAAAAATGCCTGTCAGCTCAACCTGGCCACTTGTCTGCGGGTACCGGACTGGGGCAGGTTTTCGGCCATCCTGTCAATCTATAGAGTCCGACGTTGGTAAAGCGACACAAAGTACCCTCTCCCTTTGGGAGAGGGTTAGGGTGAGGGTATTACAAAGGTCGCTTTACCAACTTTGGCTCCTATACTATTGTCCAAAATAAAAAACCAGTATGACAAATAACACTAGTTTGTTCCGATAGCTTGCTGAATTTTAACAATGTGCTGTAAAAGAGGTATAAAGAAGAATTGTGCCTGCTGCAATCATTAACCGTTAATTATCCTCAAAATCTAAAGAATGGATTCTAGCGATAATGCTGGGTTGACAAATGCTAATAGAGTGTCTAATCTAAACTGGAATATAAAATTTTATACCTGCTGTATTAGTACAAATTAGTCATAAAACTGATTTTGAATTAATTTCCCCGTTGCAATGTACTCCAATAGTTAATATATTTTTAAGGACACAGTCATGCCAAGCACAACACCAAGACAATTTATCTCGGCTTTATATTCAGCCACATTCAACCGGGCTCCTGATAAAGCAGGGCTCATCTTCTGGGAAAACGCATATGCTGCTGATCCAGCAGCCGCAACTAAAAATATAGCGGCAGGTTTTACCAGCCACCCGGCTTTTACTGAACTCTATGGCAGTTTGGATAACACGGCATTCGTTCAAGCCATTTATGTGAATGTACTGGGACTGCCTGGCGATGCTGAAGGCATTACTTTCTGGACCAGCGCGCTTGATGGCGGTTTGAGCAGGGCTGATTTTCTTGCCGCGTTTGTTGACAGTGCGCTGACCGTCGATATCAATCCCACTAATTTCCCGAATTTGACTCAGTCCGAGCTGGATGCAGCAATTATCCGTCAGGACTATTTGACTAATAAAGCCGAGGTCGGTTTGTACTTTGCAGATACCCTCGGCGCTGCTTCCAACCTGAATCCCTTGACCGATACGAATGACCTTGCCAGTCTGTTACTTGATCCAGCATACCTGGCATCTCTGGAAATTCTTGTCGCGGTAAGCAATGACGATGCTTCAGTGCTTGCTGCGGAACAACTCATTGACACTGCCTTCGCGCAACCTGATCCAACTACTTATATTCTTGCCAATGCGCCCGGAGCCACCTTTACGCTGACTACTGGGGTGGATACGGTTACTGCCAGCAGCCTGGCTGTTCCGGACATCGTCAACGGCGTTGTTGATCCAACCACACCCGCTAATTCCACCTATACTGACGGCGATACCGTCAACGGCAACGGCAGTACCATTGTAGATCTGACTGTTGCCTCGGCGGGTGCTGCGGCCGTTGCTTCGCTAAGCAATATTGCCAACGTCAATATTGTCGCGGGTGCAGCGGGTTCTGTCACTTTTAGTGCCGCTCAATGGTCGGGTATTGGCGCTGTTAATCTGGCAAGCGGTGTTGATGATTTGATCGTATCTGCAGGTGCTCTCGTAGACGGCGTTGATTTGTCAATTGCCTCGGGTGTAGCGGGTTTAATTGCTGCTGATTATAATTCCGGTCTTTCGGTTATACTGGACGCCGGTCATGGCAGTGCCTTGTCATGGCTAGAGGGTAATGTAGCCGCTACAGTCGCAGCGAATGAATTGGTCCAGTTTACCGCAAATAAGGCGGCTGGCGATGTGACTGTAGGCAACATTAATGCGTCTGTGGCAACAACCGGCTTTTTCGGCGCATTTGCAAGCGCTGATCAAGGCGGCAACATAGCAGTTGGCAATATCACGATCGCAGCAGAGATCGACGCAAGCGTCGCTGTGTCGGCAAGCAATATAAACGGCGGCAGCGTAACTGTCGGCAATGTCAGTATGCTCGGCGGCGATTTCGAAGCTTTTGGTGCAGTTAATCAGGACGGGGCCGGTGATGTGCTGGTCGGCGATGTGTCGATGAGTGTCAGTACCAGTGGAAGACTGTTTTTGACCGCCAGCAACACCGGCGCTGCAGGACAAAGCCTGGGCAATCTGACAGTGGGCAATGTTGCTTTGACGTTGGGCCAGGATACTCTCGGTTCGGTTACTATTGTCAATGAAAATACATACGAAGCCGATAATTTAAGTCTTGGCGCTTTGACTGTCGGGAACATGGATATCGGCTTGGGCAGTGGCGGGTCGATGGATGTGTTGATTCAACAGTCTGCCTTCAAGCCGGTTGCGAAAGCCCTGACATCGTTTGGCAATGTGGCTGTCGGTAACCTGGGAGTTAATCTCGGAACTAACTCTTTCCTGACCTACGATGTATTTGTTAACAACGCGCTAGCGGGTGATATTGCATCAGTCGCGATTGGCAATGTGTCCTCTGTGGTCGAGGCTGGCGGTGTATTTGACTATGAAGCGTCGATAATAGCCGAAAATGTGGGTGCAGTCACTTTTGGTAATTTTGATCTGACAGCGAATAACGTTGGCGCTATGAGTGCCAACTTGTTAGTATCTGCCACCGGCGCCGGCACTGTGGGCAGCGTGACTGTAGGCGATATCAGCATTAAGGCAACAGGCGCCGAAACAGCTTTCTTCAATCTCGCTGTCGATGCTGCCGGCAGTGCCGGTGTGCTGAATATCGGCACCATCTCCCTTGACACGACGGCAGACGCCCGCATCGAGTTGAAGATTAATCCCTTGGCAGACAGTAGTAATGGCGACGTTAATATCGCCGGCCTGAGCTTTACGGGCACCGACACGGGTAGTTACAATGGCGCTGACACAAGGTTTAATACCACCGGCAGTGTTAGCGCCGGAGATGTCAGCCTGGGTAAGCTCAGTGTCGGATTGACTATTAACGAAATCGCTAACGACTTGCCAGGTCTGGATTTGACTAATTTTGAGGGCGGCCTGTTTGACAGCTATGACAGTGTCGATTACAGCGGCTTGACGCTGAGTTGGGCGCCAGGCAACCTTGACGAAGGCAACGGCGTAATCATTGACTTGACGGGAGGCCCTTCTTTTGCCAGTTACAAAGGCAATACGACTGTCATAGGCTCTCGATACAACGACATCATTCACGACAATGCCTATTTGGGTGATCCGGCGACGGGTATCAATAAGCTGACGGGCGGCGATGGCGCTGACCTCTTCATTATCGATACTGCCAACACAGGCAAGACATTGGTAACGATGGACCAGGTCCTTGACTTCAGCAATGGCGCAGGCGACAAGCTGGATGTAGGCGTAATCCCGATCGACCTCCTCACGTATGCAGAAGGGACGTTTGCCAGCTTCGCCGAGTTTAATGATGCCGCCAATGCGGCGAACAAGTCTGTTTTTGTCGGTTCGGTCACCGACCAAAACAGCCTGATCGTGGCGGTTGACTCCGGCCTCCTCCCAGATGGCAATGTGGACTTTATGGTTCAATTGGTGGGTATCACCGATCTGGGCCAGATTGACACCGCTTCGTTTGTCTGATGTCATAATCAGAAAAGTGTATGTAAAAAGGCCCGCTATGCGGGCCTTTTCTTTTATAGTGTTTGCACATCTTCGCCGCTTGTTTTAATCTTCTTTTTTAAGCCACAGCGAAATCAGGAGGATGACGCAGCCGACAACGAAATGCGATGAATAAACCTAAAAACCTTAGTTAGCCACAGATTTACACAGAAAAACACTGATAAAACATTATGTTGCGCGAGGCTGGCACTTCACCCAAATGGTGTCACAAAGAATTGATGTAACTAGTTGTTTATTCGTGTAAATCCGTG
>JAGXGJ010000140.1 GCA_024636875.1 Methylococcaceae bacterium
CAGAAAAACACTGATAAAACATTATGTTGCGCGAGGCTGGCACTTCACCCAAATGGTGTCACAAAGAATTGATGTAACTAGTTGTTTATTCGTGTAAATCCGTGTTCATCTGTGGCTAAACTGCGCTTTCTAGGATAAATGGAATGGTGATAAATTGACTGACGTAGTGAACATTAAAAAAATAGTGCAGGAGGCAGGCGCTGCCGAGAAAAAAAATCAGTTTGACGCGGCGCTGCAGATTTTGCGTTCGGGTCTGAAGCAATTCCCGGGGCAGCAAGAGTTGATAATGGCTTTTGCTCACTTGCATGAAAAGCTTAAAAAGTATCCGGAGGCTCATTCGATCTACGCAAAACTGGTCGACAAGGAGGGCAAAACATCGCCTGCTGCCGCGCTGGGATTGTCGCGATGCCTGCTGGGGATGTCACGGTTTGAACAGGCCCGTAAAATGCTGACCCCGCTTTATCAGCAAAATCCGGATAGCGCCGAGGTACTGATCGGGCTTGCCCGCTGCGCACAGCATCGGGGCGACCTGGCTGACGCCGGGAAATTGCTGGATCAGGCGCAACGAAAAGAGCCGGATAACAAACAGGCCAGGCATGAGCGGGCGCGTTTGCAGATCGCCAACAAGGCGTATGATGATGCGATTGCCACGCTGGAAAAAAATATTGACAGGGATGATCTTTACGGTGATTCGATTGATTTGTGGATCGAGACGCTGAAAACCCAGAAACGTGAACTCTATCAACGTGAAAAACTTCGAGAATTCACCAGGAAGCATCCGCAGCGTCCCGAATTTATTTTTGGCCTTGGACTCACCTACAGCCGCGCCGGAGAGATAGACAATGCGCGTGATGCGCTTGGCAAAGCCAGCAAGATGCTGCCGGGAAACTTCAGGATATTATACGAACTGGGGGCCGTGGAACGCATCGCCGGCAATATCGAGCATTCGAACAGGCTTTTTGAGCAGGTGCTGGAACTCAAGCCGGATCATGCGGCCGCTCTGCGCACCTATGGCCTGGAGTTAAAGTATAGCTACGGCGACAAGGAGTTTACCCGTTTGAATACGGTCGCCGCTGAACTGAGTTCGCTGGATATCACAGAGCAATTGCAGATGCATTATGCTCTGGGCAAGGCTTATGATGATGTGGCTGAATATCCGACGGCATTCAAGCATTACGCCGTTGGCGGCCTCAAGAAAAGAAAGCAGGATGTCTTCAATGAGCAAGCGAGCGCGCGTATGTTCGACATTATGAAAGCGCTGGTAAACAGGGAGTCGATGGCCAAGGTCGAACAAACCGGTTGCAGCGATGAGACGCCAGTCTTTATCCTGGGTATGCCGCGTTCGGGCACTTCGCTGATTGAACAAATCCTGTCATCGCATCCCGACATTTATGGCGGAGGGGAATTGAAATATATCACTTCGGCTATGGAAAACATCGATATCCTGGAGCGGCGCCTGAAACTGGGCGATGTCGAGGCTGCTTTTCCCTATGATTTAAGCGCCAGCTACGAACAGCGCGGCCAATGGTACGTGGCTATGTTAAAAAGTCTGGCGCCCAAGCCCTATAAGCGTATGGTGGACAAGATGCCGGGGAATTTCAATTTCGTTGGCCTGATACATGCGATCCTGCCGAACGCCAGAATCCTCCATAGCCGCCGTCATCCGGTGGAAACCTGTCTGTCCTGTTATCGCATCCTGTTTGCCGAAGGCCATCAGTGGACCTACAATCTGAATGAGCTCGGCCGTTATTACCGCCGTTACTGGGACTTGATGAAGCATTGGCGGGAACAGTTTCCCGGCGTGATGTACGAGGTTCGTTACGAAGACAATGTCAATGATGTCGAAGGCCAGGCGCGTGCGCTGATTGACTATCTGGATCTGGAATGGAATGAGACGTGCCTCAGTTTTTATGACACGGACCGACCGGTAATGACGGCCAGCGCTTCGCAGGTGCGCAAGCCGATCTACAAGACATCGATGAACCGGTGGCGAAAATATGAGACTTATCTCAAGCCATTGCTGGATGAAATTGGCGATCTGGTGGAACAATACGAGGCGGAGCTGGAACTGCCACAGCCCCAGCAGCAATGAGCTGTATAGTTTAGGATAGATGTTTTTCGTTACCGGCAGTAATCATTAAACCTAAATTCGGCAGTTCAACCACGAAGAACACGAAGTCCACGAAGAATTTCAATGTTTTATCGAATGAACCTCGCTTACCTTTTAGCCCATATTTAACATTATTATTTATAACTTATTGATTTATAACAATAAAAAAATATTATGGCACTACAAGATAATCTTTGGCGCGATTTTTATTTATTTAAAATCAATAACTTAGTTCGTGCGGCACTACAAATGTTAAATCTGGGTTAGGTGCACGCTAATTTGACACTAATACAAGTTAACTCGTTGTATTATCTTCGTGATCTCTGTGGTTAAATGCTTTTTCCAGGTTAAACATTGCATGAATATAACGGTTGTGAGTGGACGAGCTTATCTTGAATGAGGATAAATTGACGATGGATAACATGGAAAATGGTGTACTGGAGCATTTAAGAGCAGACCACGCCGGGCTGACAGGAATTTATAATGATATTGGGCGCTATCAATTTGGAATGGGTTCGATTGACGAGCTTGCCGCGGGGCATGAGCGCGATGTATCGAGTTTGGACGGCGATAGTATGAATACCCATAAACATCTTGAACACCGCAATGAACGGCGTCTGGAACTGGCGATTTAAGCGCTTTATGTCTTTGGTTTCTATAAGCTGCAGCTCGTTTAGTGGATTTGCCCGGGTGCTGGTTATCTTGGCGATTTTGCCGTGGCCTGCTGCAGCCGAGGTACAGTACCGCACTGCACAGCCGGCGGCGGCCGATGCCAAAATTTTCTGGACTGAGGCGCCGCACAGAATATATTTCGACTCGGCTGTCCGCCACCGCAATCAGTTACTGGTGTTCCTGCCGGGAACGGGCGGGCGGAATGCCGGACCGCCGCGCGAGTTCAGTATGACGGCTGCGGAGTTGGGTTATCATGTGATAGACTTGGCGTATCCGAATACCATTTCGGCGACGGTGTGCTGGAAGGAATCTGATACAGCCTGCTTCGAGAACTTTCGCCGGGAGATCATCGATGGGCGCGATATTTCTCCGCTGATTGCGATTGGTCGAGCCGACAGCATCGAGAATCGCCTGGAAAAGCTGTTGTATTGGCTGGAGGTTCAGGAGCCCGCCAATGGTTGGGGAGGTTTCCTCGCTCCTGCCGGTGGCGTGGACTGGGACAAGGTAGCATTGGCGGGCCAGTCGCAGGGCGGCGGCCATGCTGCACTGAGAGCACGTGAGCACAAGGTGGCGCGGGTGTTGATGTTCAGCGCGCCCAAGGACTATAACCGGCAATTGCACAAGCCGGCGCCGTGGTACCGGCAGGGGCAAACGCCGGTGCAGCGTTTCTTTGCGTTGTCCCATATACGCGACAAGCAGGGCTGTACCTTTTCGCAGCAGCTTGAGATTTTTCGAGCCATGGGTATGGTATGGCAAGCATCCCCGTGATTGTTGACGGAGCGGTGCCGCCTTATAGCGGAACACAGATCCTGTTGACAAACTACCCAGGCCGCAAGATTTCCTCGCTGCTGGCGCATGTCGCCGGTATTGCCAACGGTTTGCGCGACGCCTCGGGCGCCCCGCTGTTTAAGCCAGTCTGGACGTACATGCTCACTGCCGGTGAATAGTCGTGCGCGGGTTAATCCCGGGTTTTAAAAAGCTTTTCTCCCAGGCTCTCTTCGATTGAGAGTGCACGAAGGCGCCGACGATGAAGCGCGATGACTCTGTTCGTTGAAATTACAAAACAGGTTGATCATTGGATTAAGGAGATGCTGGTGCAGTTGTACTATGACCGGAATGAAGATCGCATTCTTTTAAAATTGGATACAGCCGATAAAGTGCTGGTGAGCTGGTTAACGCGCCGGCAATGTCTCTTTTTGATACAGAAGGGGCGAGAATTGCAAAGCAGACCATCGGAAAAAGCGGCAAGCACTCTACCGGGCAAAAACAAGCTGGCCGCTACCAAAGAAAAAGTGAGCGTAATTTCGAAATATGCTGAGCAGGCAGGCAAAGCAAAAAACCTGAAATGTGCAATTAGTGATAATGCTGTAAAAATAAGCTTTGCAGCGAATGACAGCGATGCCAATATCAACCTGCAATTAAAAGATGGCGACTTGCAGGCGTTTATTGGCATGTTAATGGAGTTGGCGTTTAAGGCCAATTGGGGATTGCCAGAAGCGCTTGAGCGTATGGAAGCGGAAAAGCAAAATGATAAAATCAAAAAAACCATACATTAGGCGCTGTGAATTAATTTTCGGCTGCGCACTAATATTGACATTAAATTGACTTATTGGGGAATAGTCATAGAAAATAGTCGGTTTAGATTTCAAATATTATTGCATGGGTAACAGCGCTCCTTCCCAAAACAGTTTAGTCTCTGTTCGAAATTTGTCATTTTCTCGCGGTGACAACAAAATATTTGACGATATTTCGCTGGATATCGAACGCGGCAAGATTACTGCCATCATGGGCCCAAGCGGTACGGGCAAAACGACCTTGTTAAAACTCATCGGCGGGCAATTGTTTCCTGAGCAGGGTTCAATAACCGTTGACGGTCAAAACGTCCACCAGTTAAGGCGGAGGGATTTGTTTAATTTGCGCAAGCGTATGGGGATGCTGTTTCAAAGCGGCGCTCTATTAACCGACATGAGCGTGTACGATAATGTTGCCTTCCCGCTGCGGGAGCACACCCATTTGCCCGAGTCAATGATTCGCACACTGGTATTGATGAAGCTGCAGGCGGTGGGTTTGAGGGGGGCGCGTGAGCTGATGCCGAACGAACTTTCCGGAGGCATGGCCAGGCGTATTGCTTTGGCCAGGGCAATTGCACTGGATCCAATGATGATCATGTACGATGAGCCGTTTACCGGCCAGGACCCTATTTCCATGGGCGCATTGGTGCATCTTATCAAATCATTGAATAATATCCTGGGTTTAACCAGCATTATCGTATCTCATGATGTACATGATACGTCGGCAATTGCTGATTATATTTATGTACTGTCAGGCGGCAAAATCGTCGGCCAGGGTACGCCCAAGGAAATCCAGCAATCAAAATCTGAATGGGTGCAACAATTTATGACCGGCGCGCCTGATGGCCCGGTGCATTTTCACTATCCTGCAAAAGATTATGTTGATGACCTGTTGTCATCCGGCAAACGTTATTAACAGTCAATTCAAGATGATTCAATTTCTTCAGTATCTGGGTAAAAGTACGCGCACCAGCTTTACCAAACTGGGACGAGGAACGTACTTCCTGCTCCAGATCATTTCCGGCATACTCAGTGTGATACCCCGGCCCAGATTACTGCTTAATCAGATGTATTCTATCGGCGTGTTGTCTTTTTTGATTATCACGACGTCCGGATTGTTTGTCGGTATGGTTTTAGGCTTGCAGGGCTACTATACACTTTCTGATTTTGGCGCGGAAGAAACGCTGGGCGTGATGGTCGCCGCTTCCCTGGTCAGAGAACTGGGGCCTGTTGTTACAGCCCTTTTGTTTGCAGGCAGGGCGGGTTCGGCTTTAACCGCGGAAATTGGCCTGATGAAAGCGACAGAACAGCTGTCCGGCATGGAGATGATGGCGGTTGATCCCATCAAACGCATTATTTCTCCGCGCTTTCTGGCCGGATTTTTGTCAATGCCCTTACTGGCTGCCTTGTTCAGCGCTGTGGGCATTATCGGCGGGCAATTGATAGGTTCAGGTTTATTAGGCGTCGACGAAGGCGCTTATTGGTCGCAGATGCAGGCCAATCTGGATTTCCAGGACGATATCATCAATGGTGTTATCAAAAGTATCGTGTTTGGGTTTGTAACATCCTGGATAGCCCTGTTTGAAGGTTATGATACCATCCCGACATCGGAAGGGGTCAGCCGGGCTACTACCCGCACCGTAGTCAATTCTGCTTTTAGTATCTTGGGTCTGGATTTCATCCTGACCACGCTTATGTTTGGAGACGATTAACATGCAGCACACCAGCACTCAGGACACGCTTGTCGGACTTTTTGTCGCGTCAGGAATCGTTGGCCTGTTTTTTCTTGCCTTGCAAGTCAGTAATTTAAGCTCTTTTGTTGAGGAGGATAGTTATACCATTACAGCGCGGTTTGAAAACTCCGGCGGATTGAAGATTAAATCTCCGGTTTCTGCATCGGGTGTTAAAATCGGCAAGGTCAGTAATATCAGCTTTGATCCTGATACTTACCAGTCTGTCGTTCAAATGAGCATTTACTCGAAATATAACACGCTGCCTGATGATACAACTGCCAGCATTTTTACCGCAGGCCTGTTAGGTGAGCAGTACGTCAATCTGGAGCCAGGCGGTTCGGATATTTTTTTGCAGAACGGCGGAAAGGTTGAAATCACCCAATCGGCCATTATTCTCGAAAAAGCCATAGGCCAATTCCTGTTCAAGTCTGCGGAAGAAAAAAAGTGACAAAACTGAGCATTATTGACCAGGGAGCCGGGCACTTTATTATCGATGGCGATTTAACGTTTTCCACGATTGACAAGCAGACTGTAAAATCATTTGGTTTTTTAAAGTCATCGAAACATATCACTATTGACCTTGGCCGCGTTTCTTGTACAGATAGCGCGGGGCTTGCGTTAATGATTGAATGGATAAAATATACGCGCCACAATAGAGCCCATATAGTTTTCAAAAATATTCCCGAGCAGCTGATCAACCTTGCCAGACTGAGCGGTTTTGATAAAACCAGCCATTTTGCAACGCAAACTGAAAAGGTTCAGGATTTTGAACCCTTACCTTTGACAAAGACAATCTAACGAACCTTGTATGGATAAACTGATTATTACCGGCGGCGCACGACTTTCCGGAGAGTTGCGTATCTCCGGCGCCAAAAACGCAGCTCTCCCTATTCTGGCTGCAACCCTGCTTTCGACAGTGCCCGTTAGCGTCGGCAATATCCCGCACCTGCATGACATTACCACGACGATGGAATTATTGGGGCGTATGGGTGTGCGTCTGCTCGTGGATGAGAAAATGAATATTGAAGTCGATGCCAGAACTATCACCAGCTATGAAGCGCCCTACGAGCTGGTGAGGACCATGCGCGCATCTATATTGGTATTGGGCCCCTTATTGGCGCGATTTGGCGAAGCTCATGTGTCATTACCCGGCGGCTGTGCAATCGGCACGCGTCCCGTTGATATTCACCTTAACGGCTTGATCAAGATGGGCGCGAATATAACCGTTGAAGGCGGTTTTATTCATGCCAAAGTCGACCGGCTTAAAGGTTGTCGTCTGGTGCCTGAACAAATCACCGTTACCGGTACCGAAAACCTGTTGATGGCTGCGACGCTGGCAGAGGGGACTACGGTAATTGAAAATGCCGCCAAGGAGCCTGAGGTTACCGATCTGGCTCATTTCCTGAATGCGATGGGCGCTAAAATTTCCGGCATCGGTTCGGATATCCTGGTGATTGAGGGCGTTGAAAAATTGGGCGTAGATAATCTGCACTACGACATTCTTCCTGATAGAATCGAAACCGGCACTTACCTGATTGCAGCGGCAATTACCGGCGGCAAGGTCAAACTTAAAAACACCCGTCCAGATATTCTGGCTGCCGTTCTGGAGAAATTAACCGAAGCGGGCGCTGAAATCACGACAGGCAAAAACTGGATTCGACTGGACATGCACGGTAAAAAACCCAAAGCGGTTTCGCTTCGTACGGCGCCATATCCCGCCTTCCCGACGGATATGCAGGCCCAGTTTATCGCGATGAACGCCATCGCCGACGGAGTGGGGGTTGTTACCGAAACGATTTTTGAAAATCGCTTCATGCACGTTCAGGAACTGCAGCGCATGGGCGCCGACATTAAGCTTGAATCCAATACCGCCATTTGCACAGGGGTTGCAAAACTTACCGGCGCACCGGTGATGGCTACGGATTTAAGAGCGTCCGCGAGTCTTGTGGTAGCGGCGCTGGTTGCCAAAGGCGATACGCTGGTTGATCGCATTTACCATATAGACCGGGGTTACGATCACATCGAAGAAAAGCTCACGCAACTGGGAGCGACTATACGTCGTATCCCGGGATAAGGTTGACACATGCTAACCATCGCTGTATCCAAAGGCAGAATTTACGAAGAAGCCTTGCCTTTATTGGCAGAGTCCGGCATTACGCCGGTTGACGACCCGGAAAAATGCCGCAAACTGATTTTGCAAACGACGCGTGATGACGTTCAGCTGGTTATTATTCGCGCCACAGATGTGCCTACCTTTGTTGAATATGGCGCGGCGGATTTGGGTATAGCCGGAAAAGATGTGCTGCTGGAGCACGGCGCCGACTGTCTTTATGAACCCCTGGATTTAAACATCGCTTGCTGCCGGCTGATGACGGCCGCACACAAGGATGCGCCCGAACAACGGGGCCGCATACGTGTTGCCACCAAGTACGTTAAAATAGCCCAGAGCTACTTTGCCAGTAAAGGGATACAGGCTGAAATAATAAAATTATATGGCTCGATGGAGCTTGCGCCGTTGGTCGGTCTTGCCGACTGTATTGTTGACCTCGTCGATACCGGCAATACCTTAAGAGCCAATGATCTCGAGCCGCGTGAACTTATCATGAATATAAGCTCCAGGCTGGTGGTTAATAAAGCGGCAATGAAAATGAAACATGAAGCGATTGCGGCATTACTGGCTCAATTTGAGCGAACCCTGGCAAAGAGGTAAGTCCATGTCCTATTTAAACATCACCAAACTCGATACGACATCCGCCGGCTTTGATCAGCAATTAAAAAAACTGCTGGCATGGAATGAAACGGATGATCGAGACATCCACCAGCGGGTCCTGGCTATTATTGCCGATGTGCGCAAACAGGGCGATAAAGCGGTCATTGCCTGCACTAACCGCTTTGACCACCGCAACATTACTCAAGCTGATGAGCTGGAATTATCCGCCGCAACGCTTAAATCAGCCTGGGAAAAATTGCCTGTTGATCAGGCCCAAGCTCTGCAAACAGCGGCCGGCCGTATCAGCGCCTATGCTGAACAGCAAAAATTGCAGTCCTGGCAATATACGGAAGCTGACGGCACCGTACTGGGACAGAAAATAACCGCGCTGGATCGTGTCGGTCTTTATGTGCCGGGTGGCAAGGCCGCCTATCCTTCTTCGGTATTGATGAATGCCATTCCGGCAAAAGTAGCGGGTGTTGGCGAACTGATTATGGTTGTGCCCGCCCCTCAGGGTGAAACCAATGAGCTGGTGCTGGCGGCAGCCTTCCTGGCAGGTGTGGATCGTGTTTTTACCATAGGCGGGGCGCAAGCCATTGCAGCCCTCGCTTATGGCACGGAAACCATTCCTGCGGTCGCAAAAATTGTCGGTCCCGGCAATATCTATGTTGCCACTGCCAAAAAACTGGTGTTCGGACAGGTGGGAATCGACATGATTGCCGGGCCCTCGGAAATTTTAATCATTTGTGACGGTAAAACCAATCCCGACTGGATAGCAATGGATTTGTTTTCACAGGCAGAGCATGATGAAAATGCCCAGGCCATATTGATCAGTGATGATGGCGCCTATCTCGACGCTGTTGAGCAAAGCATCAATAAATTATTGCCGGAAATGGAGCGCGCCGGGATTATTAAAGCTTCGTTATCAACGCGCGGCGCCTTAATCAAAGTCAGCAATCTGGATAAAGCAGTTGAAATTGCCAACATTATTGCTCCGGAGCATTTGGAGCTCTCGGTCGAAGACCCGGAAGCATTGGCTAAGAACATTCGCCATGCCGGCGCTATCTTTATGGGGCGCTATACCGCCGAAGCCCTGGGCGATTACTGCGCAGGCCCCAATCATGTATTGCCGACATCAAGTACCGCACGTTTCTCATCACCGTTAGGCGTTTATGATTTCCAGAAACGCTCCAGTTTAATCAACTGTTCTCAAAAAGGGGCCGATGCACTGGGCAAAACCGCATCCATACTGGCGCACGGCGAAAGTTTGACCGCTCATGCCCGCTCGGCTGAGTATAGAATAAAAGCAGGTAAAAGGTAAAATGAGCAAAAAACCAAGTAAATGCCTTGAACCTTGAACCTTGAACCTCGTACCAATCTGATTGCTTCCGTTTTCCGCAAGGAAGTACTGGCTATGTCTGCCTATAAAGTAGCCGATGCGCAGGGCTTGATTAAACTGGATGCCATGGAGAATCCCTATAATTGGCCGGAAGACATTAAAAAAGATTGGCTGGAAACGTTAAAAGACTGTCCCTTAAACCGTTATCCGGATCCTGAAGCCCGTCAGCTTGTGCAAACGATCAAACGCCTGAATCAAATATCCGATCAGTTTGATGTGTTGCTGGGCAATGGGTCGGATGAAATTATTCAGCTGCTGTTGATGGCTTTACCCCATGCAGCCAGGGTTTTGGCTCCTGTTCCCGGTTTTGTTATGTACAAACAGTTGAGTGATTGCTTGGGGCTGGATTATCACGGCATTCCTTTGCTTGCCGACAGCTTTGATCTGGATTTGCCGGCGATGCTCTCTGCCATAGAACAACATCAACCTTCAGTTATATTTCTTGCTTATCCTAATAATCCTAGCGGTAATTTGTTCAGTGAAACATCGATCCGGGAAATTATTGAAACCGGCAAAGGTTTGGTGGTGCTTGATGAAGCCTACGCTCCTTTCGCCGGGGCCAGTTTTATCAATGCTCTGGCTCAGCATGACAACCTGCTGGTCATGCGCACCGTCTCCAAACTGGGGCTGGCGGGTTTGCGTCTGGGCTATATCACGGGCAACCCCGGAATTATTGAGCAACTCAATAAAATTCGTCTGCCCTACAATATTAACAGCCTTACGCAACTCAGCGCTGATTTCGCCTTGTCCAGGAAAGTGTTGTTTGATCAGCAAACCCAAAAAATTTGTGCCGAACGGGCTGCTGTTTTTGAACGGCTTAATGAACTTGACGGCATTACTGCTTACCCAAGTGCCGCTAATTTTATTCTTTTCAGAACGCCTGAGAAGCAGGCAAGCACTATTTTCGCTTCGATAAAGCAGCAAGGTGTGTTGATTAAAGATCTGAGCAGTCAGGGCGGCTTGTTAAGCGATTGCCTGCGAGTCACTATTGGCAAACCTGAGGAAAATGCAGCTTTTCTTGCGGCCTTGAAAAAGAGCCTGTCCACGACTTGATTCTGTACTTCCATAGTGAACAGGATTTTAAGCAGGAAAATAATAATTATATGCAAATACAGTTGATTATGATTGTTGTGTCAAATGTATAAAATCCGTGTTACCTAAACACTCAGCTTCATTTTAAACAATTCAACATAAGCGCTTCAAATTCACCGGCTTCTAATGGTATATTGGCAAAACAAAAATGCGCTTGAAAAGCCACGGATATAATCAGGAGAATTCTATAATGAATAATGAAGGCGTCGATAAGTCCAAACGCCAGTTTTTAACCACGGCTTTGACCGTGGTTGGTGCTGTCGGCACAGGCTATTTAGCTGTCCCTTTTCTTGCCCAAATGCAGCCCAGCGTTAAAGCAATGGCCGCAGGGGCACCTGTTGAAGTTGATATTAGTAAAATGGAACCCGGGCAATTGCTCCGGGTTGCCTGGCGAGGTA
Organism: Methylococcaceae bacterium; assembly: GCA_024636875.1. GTDB lineage: Bacteria > Pseudomonadota > Gammaproteobacteria > Methylococcales > Methylomonadaceae > JAGXGJ01. The sequence goes on from JAGXGJ010000140.1 coordinate 11,686, forward strand.
AGCCAGTCTGGATACTTAATAGAACCCCCGAGGTTCTGGCAACATTAGCAACACTGGACAGCGAACTCAGAGATCCTCTATCTGATGAATCTGAACAGCCTCCCTCCAGTAAAAACCCGGTACGATCTATTAAACCTGAAATTTTTGTCGCTGTCGGTTTATGTACCCATTTAGGCTGTTCCCCCACTTTTCGCCCGGAAATAGCGCCAAATGATCTTGGCGAAAAATGGAAAGGCGGTTTTTTCTGTCCGTGTCATGGTTCCTGGTTTGATCTTGCGGGCCGTGTTTATCGCGGTGTGCCTGCACCCACGAATTTGGTAATCCCGCCTTACCGCTTTGTTACCGACACACAGCTCATCATTGGTGAACCGACAGAGGAGAAAACAGCATGAAACCTTCCCGTTTATCTGAATGCGGCAACTGGGTACTCGATCGTTTCCCGTTGACTAAATTCTGGAATGAGCACATGGCGCACTACTATGCGCCTAAAAATTTCAACTTCTTCTACTTCTTCGGTTCTTTGGCGTTGCTGGTTTTAGTCATCCAGATTATTACCGGCATTTTGTTGACCATGAACTACAAGCCGGATGCCAAACTGGCCTTCGACTCTGTTGAATATATTATGCGTGATGTGCCTTGGGGTTGGCTGGTGCGCTATATGCACTCAACCGGCGCCTCTGCCTTTTTTATCGTGATTTACCTGCATATGTTCAGGGGTTTGATTTACGGATCATTCAAGCACCCGCGTGAACTGATCTGGATTTTCGGCATGCTGCTGTTTGTTGCCTTAATGGCCGAAGCGTTTATGGGATACCTATTACCCTGGGGACAAATGTCTTATTGGGGGGCCCAGGTCATCATCTCTCTGTTTAGCGCCATTCCTGTTATCGGCGAAGAATTATCGCTCTGGATCAGAGGCGATTATGTTGTTGCCGATGCTACCTTGAACAGATTCTTCGCTTTTCATGTTATTGCTGTGCCTTTGGTGTTGATAATGCTGGTTTTCATGCACATTGTGGCGCTGCATGAAGTCGGCTCCAACAATCCTGACGGCATTGAAATCAAGGAATCCAAGGACCCCTGGGGGCATCCTGTGGATGGAATTCCATTTCATCCCTACTATACCGTTAAAGATATCGTCGGTGTTGCTGTATTTTTATTGTTTTTTGCCACGGTTATTTTTTACATGCCGGAAATGGGCGGCTATTTTCTCGAACATGCCAATTTTATCCCGGCCGATCCAATGAAGACCCCTGAACATATCGCACCAGTCTGGTATTTCACGCCGTTTTACTCTATTTTAAGGGCTATTCCTGATAAATTTGCCGGGGTTATTGCTATGGGCGCCTCTATCTTCGTGCTGTTCCTGTTGCCTTGGCTGGATCGGTGTAAGGTTAAATCAATTCGTTATCGCGGCGGCATTTTCAAAAAAGCCCTGCTATTGTTCGTTGTTAGTTTCTTTGGTCTGGGTTATCTGGGTACTCAACCGGTAACGCCGACAGCTACAATCTTTGCCAGAATATTTACCGCCATTTATTTTGGCTTTTTCATGTTAATGCCCATATATACTCGCTGGGAAAAAACCAAGCCGGTGCCGAAAACCTTGACCAAATTGCATAGTCTTGAGGAACAATTACATACCCTTGAGGAACAATTGCCAGCGCTGCTTGATGAAATAACCGAATTAAAACCAATGGCAGCAGAAATAGGCCATCCTGCCTTTAAAAGCTCCTTTTTTACCAGAAGGCCTAACACTGAAGGCATGCGCAATGTTATCAGCCGGTTAGCAAAAAAACTAAAAGGGAGTCTTGATTAATATGAAATCATTTATAACAATCCTGTTGCTATTATTAACGCTCTCTTTTGGCGTTCGTGCTTCCGAAGAACTAAAATTACAAGAAGCCAATATTGATCTTGCAGATAAAGCCTCATTACTACGCGGGGCCGAACACTTTGTCGCCTATTGTCTGGGTTGCCACTCCGCCAAACATATGCGCTATCTGCGCATTGCGCTGGATACAGGTGCTGATGAAAAGACGGTATTAAAAGATATTGCTCCGGAGGGAGCGAGTATTTATGATCAACTACACAGTGCCATGAACAAGCATGATGCGGAAAAATGGTTTGGTACGCAACCGCCCGACCTGTCGTTAATTGCCAGGTCGCGCGGTGCTGATTGGCTTTATACCTATTTGAAAAGCTATTATATTGATCCCCGCAGCCCTACCGGGGTAGACAACACGGTTTTCGAAGATACCGCCATGCCCAATCCACTTTGGCAATTGCAAGGGGAGCAGCATGCAGAAATCAGAAAAACAATATGGGGCGAATATACCAAGTTGGTTCTTGACGAACCGGGTGCCTTATCCGAAAGAGAATTTGATACTTTTGTCAATGATATGGTTAATTTCCTGGTGTATGTCGGTGAACCAGTGCAACTGGAAAGACAACGTATCGGCAAATACGTGATATTTTTCTTGCTTATGTTCCTGGTCATTGCCTATCTGTTGAAAAAGGAATACTGGAAAGATGTCCATTAATTGCTGGTGCAGCAGCGTGTTCGTTAGTCATGACGGTGCGCTTGTAATAAATTTATAAGTATCATTGACAGCTTTATCGTCAACACGACTCGGTGCTGCACCAGTATTAATAAACCGGGATTTTTTTTCACCAGATTCTAATTATGTCATCAGTCAAAAACCTGACCTTTTGTGCTACAATGGCCTTTTTTATTGCCCTGCATGCACAAAGAGGTTGTTATTCGTGGCCAATATTATTACCCGTAAATCTGTAATGACGCTTTTTTCATCTCCAACATGCGCGATGAGCCATTGCGCACGCTTTGTTTTACACGAGAAAGGGGTTGCTGCAGACGTAGAATATTATGACCCGGCTGATCCACCTGAAGATTTACTGGAACTTAATCCTACCGGTATTTCGCCAACATTGATAGAACGTGATCTGGTTCTTTATGATTCGCGCATTATCATGGAATACCTGGATGAACGTTTTCCGCATCCGCCTCTGCATCAAATGGATCCTGTTTCACGTGCAAATGCCAGAATGCTGATTAAACGAATTGATCAGGACTGGTACCAGTTGCTGGATGAGATTTTATATTCAGGCGAGAAGAAATCAGCACGTGCCAAGAAAATGCTCAGAGAAAGCATACTATCTGCGGCGCCTATTTTTGCTGCAAGACCTTTTTTTATGAGTGATGAGTTTTCGCTGATAGATTGCGCAATTGCGCCTTTATTATGGCGGCTGCCCAGTATTGGCATTGATGTGGCGGCGCCGAATGAGGTTATCACCAATTATGCCCAGCGTATTTTTAGAAGACCTGCTTTCAAGCGCAGTCTCAGTGAAGACGAAAAGGAAATGGCAGAGATAGTAAAATGACCCCTCTTAAGCCGTATTTGATTCGTTCAATTTATGAATGGATAATCGATAATGATCTTACGCCCTATCTTTTGGTCGATGCTGAAAACACCCAGGCTATTTTGCCGAACCAATTTGTCGAAGACGGCAAGATCGTGTTAAATGTCAGGCCTGAAGCCATACAAGGACTTTCTCTTGGCAACGAGGAAATTCAATTCAATGCGCGGTTTAGCGGAAAACCCATGCATATCGTCACACCTGTAGCCGCTGTGATGGCAATTTATGCTAAAGAAAACGGTAAAGGCATGATCTTCGACCTGGAAGAAACCGAGTCAGATGAAACGCCGCCTCCAGAAAATAAACCGCCTGGCAAGCCCACTTTGCGCGTTGTCAAATAAGGTGATTTCCGAAGAAGACTTTACCCGTTCAGGGTAAACTATCCTCATCATTTCTTTCACCGATTACGACCATGCAAACCACCACCAAACCAACCCTCTTATCCTTGAGCGCCTCGCAAATCGAAGACTTGAAATTA
>JAGXGJ010000023.1 GCA_024636875.1 Methylococcaceae bacterium
GACAACTCTTCCAGAGCCCCCCATTTCGCTACGCCCCCAAAAACATATTTGCTTATATTAAGCATCGATTATCGTCGGGCTTGTCCAACAACCGGATAAGATTGTGGTTCGCTTTGCTCACACAATCTATCCTTATTCGTTGGGTCAAAAACGGTAAAGGCACCAGGGCCAACGAGGTATTGTCAGCGCTGGACAAGGCCTTCATCGCCGAGGACGACGATGCAGGCGTCGGACTGAATGCGAGAATCGCCGCTGATCCCATCCCGGGCCAATATTTTGCCCAGGTCCGTCATTTCAATAAGACTCGCGGTACCGGCTCGTACAGCATAAGGGTAAATCGATAAACGAGTCTAAATTATACAGGGATAATAACCTGTTTGACCCGTCTTGAAGCGTTGTCTGGTATGCCCTTTATTAGCAGAAGCAACTGCTATGAACGATTCTGCACAGAAGTTTCTGCTCCAGGAGTTTAATGCTTTGCGAGACAACCTTATGGAGTGCGTAAAGGAGAATCGCCAACTTGAGCTAAACGCATTGCTATCAGCGCTTAAGGCGTGGTCTCTTTGGAAACGCCGCAATCACACCCCGGAATACCTTCAGACGGTAGAGGCCACTATTTCTGCCTCTGATAAGTTGGGTTGGGAGCGAGAGTTTGCTAAATCAACGGACTATAGCAAGAGTATCTCTGCCGCAATATTCCGGGTTTTTCTTGAGGCTGCAACGATATTTGCCGCTGCGAACGTGGTTTAAGGGGTGAGTGGTTAATCTTTTTTTCGAGCAAATCACGCCGGCAACCCGGCTTGATTTGCTCAAGTCAGGCGTTAGTTGGCGTAAAGGTGCCCTACCTCACTTATGACGGTAACGCTCTGTTTGATTGTCAACATATACGGTATGTTGGCTCCAGTCTTATGGCATCAGCCATTATTTCCGGTGGCAGTTTAAGACTGCCTACTTTACTCCATATATTGATATTGGCGAGCGGTGGCGGCTCTACGGAATTCATTTTGCAGTAAGTCGCATTTGTGCCTACTGTGCTCGTACATAATACATTTACGGCATTCAAAAGTAGCCCAATAGCCACATTTGCGGCATTGCTGCTTGCCAGAAATGCGATAGCGCAACATTGGCGCAGACATGCTTTCCTGATTAAAATGATGCAGAAGCAAAAATTTTCCTTGAGTAAAATTACTCGGCATATGATGACACAAAGCCACATTGAACCGAAAAATGCATCGCATAAGCATGGACATCATGCTTATCTTCATCCACAAGCATATAGCGCAGGGCCTTGCTGTTTTTTTACGTTCACCATAAGCCGAAAGCGGTGAACCTGGACGAAGTTTTGCGGAGCAAAATCGGCTCACGCATTGAACTTCTTCCGTGGCGCCTGGCGCTTACTACGAAAGGCGAAACTAGACTGGAAATTTTAATCACAAGTGGCAGCGGGCCTGTTTCTGGCGGTGCAAAAAGTAGCGATAGCCAAAAAAATAAATTTGATGGTCACCAAAGAAAAGCATAGTTTGTTCAGTTTGAACAGTGCACGGCGGCTTCCCCTTCCCGGTACAAAGGATTAATCAAATACAAGCCAAGTGTTCAAGTTATAATATGACCTTTCCTTAAGAATAAATTAATGACGAAATTTCGCACACCTTCCAGTAAATTAAAGAAATTGCCTGATCCCTCCAATCGTCTGCAATCATTTCATGAAAAAAAATACTGATCCAAACAAGCAGCTTTTTAACGTATTTTCTGGCATCGATAGCGAACGGATAGAAAATACGCTGGAAATTCTCGCACTTATACCTGATGATCCCCATTATCATCGTCCCAAAGGCGTTGAGGTGGCGGCGGTATTAATGGATTTTAATGTCGATTTAAAAACCATACTCGCAGCATTATTAAGCGATCCGCGCCTGGAGCAATTAACACCTCAGCCCAATATAAAAAAACAGTTTGGCGAAACCGTAGCGAATATCGTTAACGATGTAAACTGGCTAAATAAATTGACGGTTTATTCTCCGGAAATGGCCAGCCAGCCTAATCAGGCAGAAACGTTGCGGCGAATGCTGTTATCGATGACACATGATGTACGCGCCGTATTAATCAAACTGGCTTATCGAATCAGGCGGCTTGTGGTGTTGCCTAAAGAATCCTACGAGATGCGTCGCTTTATTGCTCAGGAAACGCTGGATATCTATGCCCCTATTGCCAACCGCCTGGGTATACATCAGTTTAAATGGGAGCTGGAAGATATGGCTTTCAGATATTTGGAACCGCAAGTCTATCGTCAGATTGCCAAGTCCTTAGCCAATAATCGGATGCAGCGGGAAAACTGTATCAATGGCTTTATTGAGCTGCTGCAAAAAACGCTGGCCGAAGAAAACATTGGCTGTACTTGCTACGGCAGACCCAAACATATTTACAGTATCTGGAAAAAAATGCAGCGCAAACAGCTGGGCATCGACGAACTTTATGACCTGTTAGCCGTGCGCGTTATTGTCGACAATTTGACTCACTGTTATACCGTCTTGGGCATTGTGCACAGCCTATGGCAATATATCCCCAAAGAATTTGATGATTACATTGCCAACCCGAAGGAAAACGGTTACCAATCCCTGCATACCGTTATTTTAGATGCACAAGGTAATCGTATCGAGGTACAGATTCGCACTCAGGACATGCACGATTTTGCTGAACTCGGTGTCGCCGCACACTGGTCTTATAAGGAAGGCGGCAAACAAAATACAGCAGTGGAAAAAAGCGTTGCTACCTTGCGCAAGTTGCTGGAAGAAAAAAACAGCGATGAGGCGTTAAGCGATGATTTTCGGAGTGAATTGTTTAACGACAGGGTTTACGTTTTAACCCCGGCAGGAAAGCTGATTGATTTGGTTAAAGGCGCCACGCCGCTGGATTTTGCGTACGCTGTTCACTCAGAAATTGGACATCGTTGCCGCGGCGCAAAAGTCAACGGCAGAATTGTACCGCTGACCTACACCTTAAAATCCGGTGAGCAGGTAGAAATTTTAACCGCCAAAGATGGCGGCCCCAATCACAACTGGATAGATCCCAACCTAGGCTATTTGAAATCATCGCGTGCCATCAGCAGAGTGAAAAGCTGGTTTAAAAATCAGCAACAAACAGAGAATATCGCAAGGGGCAAAGCTATTCTTGACAAAGAAAGCCAGCGGCTGGGGTTAAAAACGCTTAATCTGACCGACTTGGCCAAACATTTCAAACAACCCGATACCGATACTTTACTCGAGGCTATTGGTCGAAGTGACATTAATAGCCGGCAACTTGCCGCGTTTTTTAAAATTCCGGAACTGGAAGCGTCGTTAGAGACTCGATTAATCTCGCCCTTGGCGAATACTCCCGTCACCAAGTCAATTATTTCTGTCGATGGCATTGATAATGTGCTGACGTCTTTTGCCCATTGCTGCACGCCAGTGCAGGGTGATGACATTATTGGCTATATTTCCCATAAGAAAGGGATTACGGTTCATCGTAAAAACTGTGAAAATATCCTGCACCTCAGCCCGGAAAAACAAAATCGACTTATTTCAGTGGCCTGGGGCGCACAAAAATCCAGCCATGCCGTACCTATTGTTATTCATGCCTTTAGCGCACAAAATTTATTAAATGATGTTTCGCAGATTTTAGCGCAGTCTAAAATTCATATATTTAATGCCTTATTAGATACACATCCCGATTTTTCAGCCATCCTTAATTTGACCATTCAAGTCGAAAACACCAGTCAATTAAGTCAGGTACTTAATAAAATAAATCAATTACCCAATATAATGGATGTTAAACGTAAAACCTGAAACCCAACGTACCATTTTTATACGCCTCACTCATAATTAAAAATAGACGCGAGAAAAACAGGTAAAATATGACTCAAAATATTCTCGTCCAAAGTCCTGGTGATTTGACAGTCGCCTGGGCTCAACGAATCGTTGATAACCAGTCTGCCGATACGACTGTTTCAGGGATCGAAATTGTTTCCATTGATATTGGAACGACAACGAGAGTTCGCGTCATTGTCGAACACGACGGACCGGAAACTTTACCGCGACGCTGGTTTGTGAAACTTCCGTCGATGGCCTGGCGAGCAAGATGGATGACGGCTTTACCACGGCTGCTTCATACCGAAGTGCGTTTTTATAATGAAATTACTGGACACATACCGATAAACCGGCCCGCCATCCTGGCCGCACAGAGCAAGTTCGGATGGGGCTCGACGCTGGTTCTTTCAGATGTAACGGAATTTGGCGCAAGCCCCGGAAATTCAGGTGATGCGTTGACCGCCACACAAGCAGCATTGATTGTCGAGCAGCTGGCTTACTTTCATGCTCATTTCTGGAACAGGATCAAAACATCCCCAAGCTATCAGTGGCTTGATAATCCTGTCCGGCGCCTGGAAGATGTCCTGGGAACAGCTTTTGCAGTACCATTGATGAAGCGAGGATTGCGTCGAGCTGGCAGTCTCATTCCTGCACATCTTCACGCCCCGGCCATCCATTATGCCCGCCATCGTCGCAAAGCAATGCGCTTTCTTTCGGAAGGCTCTCAAACACTCGTTCATCATGATTGTCATCCCGGCAATTTATTCTGGCATAAATCCCAACCGGGGTTTCTCGATTGGCAACTTGTTCGCACTGGAGAAGGAATCAGCGATGTCGCCTACTTCATGGCCACAGCGCTCAACACCGGAACCCGGCGGCTTCACGAAGCGAACCTTCTTTCAAGTTATATCCGGATTCTCATGGATAATGGAGTAGAAGGGGTTGATCTGGCAAGTCAATTACATAGATATCGCGCTCACCTTATTTATCCTTTCGAAGCGATGCTGGTAACGCTTGCGATTGGAGACATGATGGATTTGGAGAGTAATCTTGAACTCATTCGGCGAGCAGTCGCTGCCGTCGAGGATCTTGATGCCTTTGCTGTCCTGCAGAACGGCTGTTGACAATCCTGCTCGAAATGCCTGATTCCGCCAAAGCAATTAGGTGAACATTGCATACCTTATTAAATTCCAAGATTCCCCTCTCCGCCAACCAGCTTAAACAAAACTCAACGAGCCATATCAAGGCCAAACATCATCTGAAGCTATTCAGGTGAAAAATATATGACAGTATCAATATTTGTGTTCGTACTCTGGCGGGCGAACATCACCTGAAGAGATGTAGGTGAAAAGCATAGGAAGAAAAACAAAAATCGCATAGATAAGTACAAATCCAGCGATAATCATTAACAGCATTTTTAATTTATCCATAATATCACCCCCTCATTTTTAGCTAAAATACTTGATCAATATACCCCAAATTATGTAAATAGCAAATTGGACTCAAGTCCGCGACAGCTTTCAAAATTCCCGCCGCTGCCATAAAAATCTATCACGTTTATTACGCTGATAAATTTGCAGGCACACTTTACCGATTGGGGTAATCATCAAGATAAAAGCAACATCCGTTGATGTTCTTAAAACGGCTGATTTCTTTCATGATGTGTTCTTCGCCATCCTGTCTATAAAACGCCCTAAACAACACGATACCTTTTGTTATCTCTATTTCCGCCTTTTTTGTCAGTCAATTTTAATCAAATAAGGAATCCCGAAATTATGGTGTATTAAATGTTAAGGTTCTTTAACATCAACCTGCGAACTGACTTTTTCGGTTCTATCTCGCAGTTAAGGTTCTCTTAAGACTTCCCCGGTTAAAATTGTCACACGTTAATACAATTAACGTTGAAAACCCTAAAGTAAAACCATTGCTTTAGTGCAACAAGGCAAAGAATCACACGGTTAGGACATAATCCGACATCTTGGTTCTTAAAAATGGCCAGCTATTGAACAGGTCATAGATTTTAATCAAAAAAGGCTTTTTATTATGAACAAACTGATACTAGCAGTTTTTTTTATTGTTATATGCAGTTATTTTATTAACCCCATAGAGTCGGCGGAAGCATCCCGTAAACACACGACTCATGTGTCAAAAGCACATAAAACCAAACATCATTCAAAAACCCATCGTAAAGGTATTGCTTCCTGGTATGGCCCCAGGTTTCATGGCAAACGAACCGCTAATGGCGAAAGATTCAACATGTATGCCATGACAGCGGCACATAAATCATTGCCTCTTTCATCCTACGTAGAAGTTACTAACCTGAAAAATCATCGCAGCATTATTGTGCGTATCAATGACAGAGGTCCTTATCATGGCAAAAGAGCAATAGATTTGTCCTACGCAGCGGCTAAAAAACTCGGTATAGATGGAATTGGTACAGTTGAAATTACACCTCTGTAGTGTGTAATCAATTGTTGCCACAAATTTATCCATAGTAAAACAATTTAACACGTAAATTTTTATAACTTCATGAATAATCCCAAGTGTTGCAGGGCTGCTAAACGCCCTACAATCATGCTTGCTGGCTGGGAAGTTATTTTTAACCTTGCTCTTACCCGTCAAGATAATCTCTCGATTTTATTTGCTTAGCTTCGAAACATGATGGCTGTATAAAAATACACCCACGCTACAATTGAGACACCACTAGTACTCAGTCAGCATTGTTTTGTCGTGTAAAATTAGAGTTAGTCAGCAGTCGCATATTCACTTTCCCCTTTGGAAAAGGGGGATTGAGGGGGATTTATTTAAAAAATCTGGTAGCCCCTACAAATCAATGCAGGTTGATTTTTATCAACGGGTTACCGGAATAGGCATCACGAATAAAAATCTCCAAGTTAATGCCTCTTGAGTCAATCCCATTGCCATGGCAGGTGTCCGATGCGTCCATTTTTTTGGA
>JAGXGJ010000141.1 GCA_024636875.1 Methylococcaceae bacterium
TAAATGGCTAAACCGGCGTAGTCAGAGACGCAGCTACAACTGGACAGGGTTCATAGCCCTGCTCGATGACTTTAACCTACTCAAGCCCCGTATCTGTCATGATTTCTAAGTGCCTATATGCTGTGTGCGAAGCGAACAACGTTGAAAAGCCCGGTGCGGTAATTCCGCACGCCGGGATTTGTGAGGGGGCAGTCGGGCAACTGGCTGTCCTACCTCGATGAGCGCATCCCCTATGGAATATTTGTTACTGTTACGAATGCCAACCCCGATGAAGATCACGGGGCGCTCTTCAAGCATTACGAACGCATTCATCAATTCCATAATTCCGGTCGTGCTGCCTAGCGCGGAAGAAGTAAAGCAAGCCTTGGAAATACTCGGAATGACCCCCGAAACATTTCAGTGTGCATACTGTGGCAGCGTTGCTTCAGAATGGGACCACCTCCGCCCGCTTGTCAAAGATAAAAAGCCAACTGGGTACATCTCAGAAATCCATAACCTCGTACCATCCTGTGGAAAGTGCAATCAGTCAAAGGGCAACAAGGATTGGAAAACCTGGATGCTCAGCACCGCGAAACTATCACCCACAGCACGCGGCATTAAAGACATCCCAGAACGGGTCAAGCGGCTTGAGGCTTACGAGAATTCCAAGGCTCCAACAAAAATGGAATTTGCCGCCATTGTTGGAAGCGATGTATGGGCACAGCACCAAAACAATCTGGGGCGAGTGCAGTCACTCATGCGCGAGTCGCAGGCGCTTGCCACAAAAATCAATGCCGAGGTAGCTAATGCATACAAAGCGCTCTAACACGGCAGTCGAGAGGGACAGCCAAAAAGCTGGGCTTTTTGGTTCCCTCCACGCTTCGCGCTCCGGCTGCCCCTCACTTCTACGTTAGCGCTATGGGCATTCATGTTCAAGCAGTCCGTAGGCTGGGTTAATAAACCCATCTATTATCTGGAAATGCCGGGTTTCGTTCCTCAATCCAGCCTTCGAGCTTGGCATGAAGATCAATTCCACAGCAATTTTGGCGCGTTTTCGTATAAAATTTCATTTGAGTCTTCTCCGATCAAGGTTAAAACAGCACCCCTATTTTGGGTAACCTCGGAGGAGTCTCAATAAGTATCATTGCGATCAAAGGGATGCGCCTTACCGTAATTTTAGGCCTTTATCCACCGACAGGCGTAGAATGAACAATTATTTCTTATCTGGAGATGTCATGAATTTTCATATTGAATACGAGCAAGAAATTGATGGTCGCTGGTTAGCAGAGGTCCCGGAAATTCCCGGAGTGCTTACTTACGGCGTATCTGCTAACGAAGCGATGGCCAAAGCTGAAATATTAGCTCTTCGCGCCCTTGCCGAGCGCATTGAGACAGGGGAAAGTAACCCTATACCAATCAACATTGAACTCGTTGTTGCATGAGTCATTGGCCTTCGGCAAAAGCTAAACGTGTTCTTGCATCACTGCTTGTTATCGGTTGGGAAATCAAGCGTCAAACTGGGTCGCATCGCACCCTGTCCCGCAATGGCTGGCCTGATTTTGTGTTCGCTTTCCACGATGGCGAAGAAATCGGACCTCGTATGCTTGCTCGTATCGCTAAGCATACTGGGTTAACGCCATGCGATTTATGAGAGATGAATGAACAACGCAGTAAGGTAAGGCGCAATCTTATATAGCGCAATAGCGAAAGCGTATTATACCGCATGGTTAGTCTCTCTATCACACAAAACCCTTAACCACGCTCGCATCAACAAACTCGAATCCTCGTTTGGACTTTCCAAGCGGGGTTTCTTGTACCTGACTTTTTACGCAGCATAGGTGCAGTCAAACGCGATACTTCAGATTATTATGAAGGTCAAGTAGGTCAGCAAATCACAATTGACCGGCTTAGCGAGCGTTTAGATCGTATCGAGCGGTGTTTAGAGATCACCTGAAATCCCGTATGTTGAGTATTTTGCAGGTTGGTTTTGACGTAAGGAAGCCCAACATTTGATGCTTCTACAAGTTTCCGATTCCGACAGGCAAGTAGAAAACAATGACATCACCAGATACGACTTGGCAGTGGTGGGTGGCGTAGTTGCGGGATTGTATAGCGGAATGTACGCTTTTGTGCGAATATACGGACTTTCTGTGTAAGTTGATTTTTACGGGGCAGAAAAGCATTGCTCACGAGTTATTTTGTTCCTAAAAAAGCGGCAGTCTTATCGGCAGTCTCTTTGCCATTTTCTTTAATAAGGGATGAGCGAACATGCGCAACGTGGGCGCAAAATTCGTTTGGAGCATCGTTTACAATTCCTTAAAAATCTACACTGGGCAATATGCAGGGAACAAACGCCCAAGGGCGTCTGTCCTTTGAACATAAAAGGTACGCCTGTGTACCATCGACATATTGAACAATCCGCAGAGCTTATTCTCTGCTTTTCCGAAGAAAGGATAATGATGACAGAAACGCAGGGGCAGCGCTTCACCGGAAAGTCTGATACTGGGGTGGCCGCTATAACCGAAGACAGCGAGCTGCTGAAACTCGGCTATGCGAAGCGCGGTTTTCTTCCGGAAGCCGATCCTCTCACCGCATTTCCTACCGGTTCGCGTTATGCTGTGCTCGACGAGATCGGCCGCGATCTGCCGAGCCGGCTCTATGACACGGGCTTTAGAGCTTACGCGCGAGACATTGAGATTCCCGGCTGGCAGGGGCTGGTTACCGACGAGAACCTTCCGCAACTTCGCCTTTATTATGTACGTGTCGGCTTTCTCGCTTCCGCTTATGTCAACCAGGTCGGGGAGGAGCCGGCCAAGGTCCTGCCGCGCAACATCGCGGTGCCGCTAGTGCAGGCGGCAAAACTGCTCGAACGTCCGCCTATTCTGAGCTACGACGGCTACGCGCTATACAACTGGAAGCGCTTTCGCAAGGATCAACCGATCCGGTTGGGCAATATCGACACTCTACAAAACTTCGTCCAAATGTATGACGAGCACTGGTTCATCCTCGTGCATGTGGAGATCGAAGCCATCGCCGCCGACATTCTGGCCGCCATCGCTTCAGTCAAGCGGAAGCTGGTGGAGAATGATGATGCCGATCTTAGCCCGGAACTCTGGCGCATCGAAGACGCCGTGCAGCGCCAGGTCGGGGTGCTCAAACGCATTCCAGAACACATGGATTCCAGTCTCTATTACAAGACTTTTCGCCCCTATATCCGCTTTTTCGAAAATGTAACTTATGAAGGCGTGGACCAGGCACCCATCCAGTTTCGCGGCGAGACAGGCGCGCAGAGCAGTATCATGCCGATTCTGGTCGCCTTCATGAAGGTTCCCCACCAGCAATCCCTCCTGACGGACCATCTGGCTGACATGCGCAAGTACATGCCGCTCAGGCACCGGCAGCTGATCGAGGAAGTCGAGGTCATGCCGGACATCCGGAACCCCAGCTATAAGGAGCCTTACAACGCGATCCTGGATGCCATGTCGGCCTTCCGGAAGGTCCATTACGGCTGGGCGGAGGAATACATTAACCGCTGGACCGGCGATCCGAGGGGTACCGGTGGTACCCCCTATATACAGTGGCTCAAACAGATGCTGCTGGAGACCGAGGCTCGCCGCCTATGAAGACTCATTAGCGCAATCACAACCATCCGAACCAGTCAGATCAAAAATATGATTCTTTTGTTGGTTGACCCCGGCGTTATTTCAATCAGCCTTTCCGCTAAAGTTATTGCCGGGATATTCGGAGAATAAGGAAAACAGGTATGTTGTGTAGTTCTTGCCTGTTCGGAATATATTTTCTCCAGGCTGGCTCCATATTCCAGAACGTTGACAGCCGCTCCCGAAAGGCAATCGATATATCCGTTGCCATCGGCATCATAAACTCTATCTTCTTGCCTCGAACAATGACTACGCCGTATAGCCCCCAACGCGCCATAGACTATCAACATATCGTAGCTTATTGATATTGATGCGCCTTTATTGTGTGAGCGCGCATTTTTGCGGCGCAGTCAAGCCTTTTCGGATTATCAGGGCTTTATCGAGGTTGCGTTGCATGAGGCTCAAGGGGTGATGGGGGCAATTACAGCCACGTTGCAATATGGGCAGGCTTTAATGTTGCGCAATGTCATAATTGGTTTCAATAGTTATAGGTTCAAAATTGTCAGTTTTTAGCGGGGCAGAGCAGTGCTTCAAACTCATCTGCCGGGACCGGTCTGGAGAACAAATAACCTTGGCCGTAGTCGCAACCGGCGGCTACGAGCAGTTCGTGTTGCTTTGCTGTCTCTATGCCTTCCGCGATAACCTTGATGCCGAGTTTATGAGCCATCAGAATAATAGCTTCGCAGAGTGTCATGTCGTTGGAATCGAGCGCTAATTTACGCACCAGGGACCGGTCGATTTTGAGATAACTGATGTCAAATTTTTTCAGGGCCGTCAGCGATGAATAGCCGGTGCCAAAATCATCCAGCGACACCTGAATGCCCGCGTCGCTGAATTCCAGCAACTGTTCGGTGATAGCGGAGCTGGCATCCAGCAATAATTCTTCGGTAATTTCCAGCACCATGCTTAATCCAGGCAAGCCAAGTGCCTGCAAATACGCGAACCATTGGGTATGGCTGTTACCAGGGTGAAACTGTATTAACGACTGATTAACGCTGATCTGGAATTGCTTATGGTGCGATTCGCGCCATTGTGCGTTCTGTCGTGCTGCCTGACGGAACACCCAATTGCCGATATCAACAATTATGTTGTTTTTTTCCGCTATTTGAATGAATTCAGCGGGACCGATAAGCCCGCGCATGGGGTGCTGCCAACGGATCAATGCTTCCGCTTTGTCAATGGCGCCGGTCGCCAGTTCAATTATAGGTTGGTAAACCAGTCGGAACTGATGATCAGCGAGGGCACTGCGCAAATCATTGGCCTGCTTCATTCGGTTCAATGCAGCGGCTTGCATGGCGGGAGTGTAATAATGGTAACAGTTGCGACCCTGATTCTTGGATTCGTACATAGCCTGATCGGCGTACTTGAGTAAGTCTTCGATGATAACGGTATCGCCCGGATACTGAGTTATGCCAATACTGACCGACACATAGGCGACCTCATCTCTCAAGCGAAACGGCTCGGATATTTTATGCACGATGTTCCGGGCGATACGTTCGACGCAGGTAGGGTCATCGATTTCGCTCAGAATAATAGTGAATTCATCACCGCCTAGACGAGCCACTGTGTCCGACTCGCGAACACAGTCGGCGATGCGGCGCGCCGTTTCAACCAGCAGCAAGTCGCCTGTATTGTGTCCGAGCGTATCGTTGATTTCCTTGAAGTGATCCAGGTCGAGAAACATCAGTGCTAAAGAAAGACCGGCACGATGCGTTTTTTTTATTTCCTGCGTCAGGCGGTAATAGAACATCCGGCGATTGGGTAAGCCGGTTAAAGGATCGAAGTTGGCTTGCTGCCAGATGAGTTGTTCAGCTTGTTTTTTCTGGGTGATGTCGGAAAACAGGGCGACGTGATGGTGGACGGTGCCATCCGGGTTGTAGGCGGTAATGATGGTGAGCCGCTCAAGATAAATTTCACCATTCTTGCGTTTGTTCCAAATCTCGCCTTGCCAGTGGCCTGTGGTGTTGATGTCGCTCCACATGGCCTGGTAGAACTCCTTGTCATGACGATCTGATTTCAACATGTTGGGTTTGTTGCCGATAACTTCATTCGATGGGTAGCCGGTGAGTTTGGTAAAGGCAGCGTTATGGGCAACAATGGTGGAATCGGCATCAGTGATCATGATCGCCTCACTGCTGTTGTCATAAAACAACGATGCCAGTTGCAGAGTTTCCTTGTCTTTATTTTTTTCGATTGCCAACGCAGCCAGATGGGCGGCATGTTTGATCAGTTTCAAATCGGCAGCAGTTAGCGCGATGTCTTCATGATGATGCAGGACAATGGCGCCAAGCGCCTTACCGGACTTATCCAGGATCGGTTCAGACCAGCATGCTCCAAAGCCTGTTTTAACAGCAAGTTTCCGGTAGAGTTGGCAGAAAGTATGCTGTTGGGCGTTTCCGGCGTCGCGGGAGCATAGCAGTGAGCAGAGCCGCATGCTGTCAGTGGCGGAAAAATTGAAATCAGGCAGGCTGGGGGCCGCGGCAATGCTCAGAAATTTTTCATTTTGATCAATCATCACAATGCTGCAATGCATGGCAGGGTTTTCCAACTCTACGCTGCTGGCAATAGTGTCTAAAATTTCAGGCAAGGGTGAGTCATTGTTCAGCAGTTCCTGGACTTGGGTATAGCATTGTTCCCGAAGCTCAATCTGTTTGTGTTCGGTGATATCCTGTGATATGGCCAATTGAACCAGTTCCCCGTTTGATGGGTTGGAAAAAGGCACAGCGCGGATTTCCATCCAGAGGCGGGTGCCTTGTAATCCGATGATTTCGAATTCAAGGCTGCCATTTTGACCATGACAAACACGTTCGGTCAACTGACGGAAGACTTCTCTGTACTCGGTAGCAACAAAGTCGTAAACAAAATGGCCGACCACGGCTTTTTCGTCATCCGCCTCAAGCATTTTGAGTCCTGCCGTATTTATGGCAAGAAGTGTGCCGTCAATTTTGATCAGCTTTATACATTCCGCTGAAGTTTCGAAGAGGATTCTCAGACGATTTTCACTGGCACGCAGCAAAGTGTCGGCTTGTTTGCGTGCTTCTTGCCGGTGCTTGTACAGGAAAAATACCGCCAGCAATAGCGTAATGCAAACCATCGGAATAAGGTATTTGAACGTGTCTTTTAAGAAAGGTCTTTTTTCAAATACTCCTAACCATTTTTCATTCAAAGCATCGTCAATCCCGCTGGATTGGGTTAATGCGGAACCTATATTGAGTCCGGCGAGCACTACGGATTGGCTTTTGTGTACGGCAAATGAGATTTTCTGGAAAAATCCGGCGTTGTTAGCCAGTGGGTGCTTATTGGCAGGGTTTATGGTTCGCAAGGTCAGCATACCAATGGGCATACTGATCAGTATGGTGTCATGAGCTACCGCTTTCAATAACTCGACGGAAATACTTCCGGCGATTAGGTTAGTATGTTCAAGGGCGAAGGACGGATAGTCATGTTCACTACCGGCTGCCACCATTCTGCCGAAATTTTCGTCAGCCGAAGCCATGTCTGCAATAATCAGTAAAAATACCATCAAAAGCAGGCGTTGCATTATCCTCATGAACCTATTTCCTTGTGCGTAAGCTTTAGCTTACAGATATGTTAGCACATTAAAAGATGCTGCACTCAAGTTTTCAGTAACCAATATGTGTGACCGGATTTTACTTTTATATTGCTTTGTCATCAGGAATTATGGAATTTGAATCTTAGCACCCCATTAAATTGCCTAAATAAAATTTCAATGGGTAGCCTGCTGAACTGAAGTTTCTCAATTATTAAAAAGCCTAATCCCGCTGTTCATGCAGGGTGGGCATTTAACACAGGTTTTGCATTGTATATAGCAAACCTCAATAAAATACGTTTTCCTTTGAACATTACCGAATAAAAAATCCGGAAAACTTCAGTTCAGGATACCTTCACTTTCGTTATAGATATGGCAGTGTGCTGACGCAAAATTGCCCTGCGATAGGTTACGATGCCCTCGTTAAATTTTTGTGAATTGACATAAAAATGGAAACAACTTATGAAAATAACATTATGATGTGATCCCAAGAGCCAGTTTGGTTTTATCATTCAGGTAAGCAGTCTGGCATTGGTATAGAACAGTTTGCTGAGGAATTGGTGACGATAGGCTGATAGTGATCATACTTGATAATGGGTCGGATAGGCTTGCACACGCTCATCCCCAGAAATTAGTCTTATGAGTTGTGTTCACGCATTTTTTTATTTAACATTAAAAAATTTTGGATGAAAAATATGTGTTTTAGTGCTGATATGTCGCTTGGTTTGGGCGTTATAGGTTTCGCTGCTTCAGGCGTGACTTTTCTCGATAAAAATGAAACTTTTTGGGTGAGGGCCGCAAGATCCTATGCTATTTTCCATTTTTCACTAATGGAATTCATTCAATATTTCGCCTATCCGGTTGCTGATCAATGTGGCTATGGTACTAATTACTATTTAAGTGAATTATCAAGTTACCATATTAGTATGCAAGCGTTGGCGATTATGCCGGCATTGGCAACATACTCATCTGACAAGTCGGCACTTAAGCATGCAACAATATTTGGAACGACGCTAAGCTTTTTATTTCTGATCTGTTCCTTTCTGCCAAATAATTTGCAACTTTTTAATCTTACACCTAATTTTATTGGCAATATGGTTTCCTGTTTGTTTATGGGAACTTATCATATCGGGTATCACATATCGAGTGCATACGGGATCTTTGTAACCCACGGCTCACTATTTGCGCTGGCCTTAAGTGGTTTTATCTGGAAAGACAACTGGAAAATTTCCAGCTATCATGCATTTATGGCGCTAATGACTTTATTTATGCCGCAATGGCTTCTGGGCGTTTCAACAGGAGAAGCTGCTGCCATATATTGCTTCTATTCGATTCCCATTACTGTCAGTTTTATGCCCTATTTTAAAAATTTTTTCACCGTTCAGAACTACGCAAACAATCGTGATTTCTCTCTTAAAAGTTAGATATTGAGCAGATAAGCCGCTTGTCACGGTTTCAAGTCCCTATTCCACTGAAACCACCTGCCTGTAACAGTTAACAATAGACTTGCAACAAGGTGGTATTCTGGTTTTGAGTCGCTTTCATTTCTGCGATAAAACCAACTCACCGGGGGGGGGCTGAAGCCGCCCCACATGGGGTGCTCAAACAAGATGCTGCTGTAGAAAAAGTGCTTTCGTCGAGTCAGGAGAATATAAGCTGTTTGCACAGCAAAAATCGGTTTTTAAATCGCCTCTCCCAGGTGGGCAATGTTTTTCGGGCTATCCTGCCCGGAACCCTGCGGGCGTTCTCTGAGCGACCAAATCCGCTCCCGGCGGATTTGTCCAGCAGGTGATGAGACAAAGGCGCCGAATCTTGAAGTATGATGAGTATAAAACCGTGATTTTCATTACAGCCAAAGTCGCCTGTTCATTTTTGTTCCTGATTAACTTCGCGTAAGATAGTGTCAACATATTTTCTCAGCAACCATGCCACAAAGCGGATTCAAGCGACCTGTCATCCGTTTGCTGTACTCACGATACCTTCCGGATAGAATAACCCAACACATGGATATACCCCCAACCCCTTTAGACAAACGTTTCAGAGGCTACCTTCCTGTCATAATCGACATAGAAACATCGGGGTTTAATCCCAAAAAAAATGCCTTGCTGGAAATCGCTGCCGTTATTGTTGAGCTTAATTGCAACAATAATCTGGAAATTACCGAACGCTATTCAACCCACGTTGCCCCTTTCAAAGATTCCGAACTGGACGCTGCGGCTCTTAAATTTAATGGCATAGATCCGTACCACCCCTTTCGTATGGCAATTGATGAGAAAGATGCTCTGGAAATGCTATTTAAACCTATCAGACATGCAATAAAGCGTAATCATTGTACGCGGGCGATTCTGGCAGGGCACAATCCGGCTTTTGACATTGGCTTCTTAAATGCCGCCATTCAACGAACACGAATAAAACGGAGCCCGTTTCACCCGTTTAGTACTTTCGACACAGCTACACTGGGAGGACTGGCATATCAACAAACTGTACTGGCCAAAATTGCTCAGGCCGCCGGACTGGAATGGGATAGCGAAAAAGCGCATTCAGCATTATATGATGCTGAAATGACCGCTGAACTGTTTTGCAAGGTTGTCAATCGCTGGAAACAACTCGAAGAACTCGAGCAATATAGCGTTAAAAAGAACGAATTGTAGGTGCGAATTTATTCGCTTTATGCGAATTTATTCGCTTTATGCGAATAATTCGCACCTGCAACCACGTACTTTTTGTAGTAATTAATTATTCGGTGCCGCCAACAGCCGTCAGCATAGTTGCCAATTCGCCCTTTTTATACAAATCGATAACGATGTCACAACCGCCAACTAATTCGCCTTTAATATACAACTGCGGATAGGTTGGCCAATTAGAATAGTCTTTAAGTGCTTCACGCAACTCCGGATCTTCAAAAATATTAACATAAAGGTATTTTGCCCGACAGGCGTCTAATATTTGCACAGTCTGGCCGGAAAAGCCGCATTGTGGAAAATCAGGCGAACCCTTCATATACAAAACGACCGGGTTATTTTCAAGCTGGTTTTTAATTCTTTCTATAACATTCATAATAATCACTCAATTAAAAAAATCCTATTAATTCTATCAACTTTATACATCTTAAAAAAGCAAATCTTCCAATCCAGCGCTTGCCTCTGATTAAATTGGAACATATAATTAAACATTTTTTTATCAGATGGCAGATGACCGCCTGTGTATACGTTTAAATCATGACCAGTGCAGGACCTATTGTATTGACGATTATGTTCTCAATAACATTTTTAAATATCAATATATTACAAACACATCACTATGACTAGCGAAGACAGGTGCTGCACCAGCCACATTATGCCGACATACAATCGTTTACCCATCACCTTTGAACGTGGAGAGGGTGCGTGGTTGCTGGACGAAAATAATAACCGCTATCTGGATGCCATATCAGGCATAGCGGTTTGCAATTTGGGGCATGCTCATCCGGCAATACACAAGGCTATCTGCGCTCAAAGCGAAAAACTTCTGCATACCTCCAATATCTATAAAATCGATGCTCAGGAACGGCTTGCAGACAAACTGACTGAAAAAAGCGGTATGGATAACGTATTTTTCTGCAATTCCGGCGCCGAGGCGAATGAAGCGGCTATCAAGCTGGCGCGAAAATTTGGACATGCGAAAGGCGTAGAAAATCCCGCGATCATGGTCATGGAAAAAAGTTTTCATGGCCGTACGTTGGCTACCTTAAGCGCTACCGGCAACAGTAAAATACAACAAGGCTTTGCGCCGCTGGTCGAGGGTTTTGTACGCGTACCCTACAACAACATTGGCGCTGTTGAACAAGCCATCGAACAAAACAACAATATCGTTGCTATATTGCTTGAGCCCATACAGGGAGAAGGCGGCGTCAATATCCCCGCCGCTGACTATCTTAACGGGATACGCAGCCTTTGTGACCGGCACGAGTTGCTGATGATGCTGGATGAAATCCAGACTGGCATAGGCCGTACCGGGAAATTTCTTGCATTCCAGCACAACCATATTCTTCCCGATGTGTGTACTCTGGCAAAAGCGTTGGGAAATGGCGTTCCTATTGGCGCCTGTCTTGCTCGCGGCAAAGCCGCGCAACTGCTTACCGCCGGTACGCACGGCTCTACATTTGGTGGCAATCCCCTGGCATGCAGCGCAGCATTGGCAGTATTGGCAACACTGGAAAAAGAGCATCTTGTTGAACTGGCCCGGCAAAAAGGCCAGGTTATCTGCGCAGGATTTGTTGAGCGTCTGCAGGGCAACAAGCACATAGTGGATATACGCCACAAAGGCCTGATGATAGGCATCGAACTTGATAGCCCATGCGCCGAGTTGGTTAAATCGGCATTACAAAAACACTTATTGATTAATGTCACCAACGAAACAACTATTCGTTTATTACCGCCATTGATCATTGATGAGCAACAGATCAGGCAGCTCGTGGAAACCTTATCGACCCTTATTAACGAGTTCACAGCCTAACCTCAGTATTATGAATCCCAGACATTTCACCAGCCTGCTCGATTTATCCAGTGAAGAGTTTCGTGGCCTGATCACCCGAGCCATAGAATTAAAAAATAATCGCGATCCTGATTATCAACCCTTAAAGGGACAGGTTTTAGCGATGATTTTTGAAAAATCATCGACGCGTACGCGTATTTCTTTTGATGCGGGTATGGTTCATTTTGGCGGCAGCGCTCTGTTTTTATCACCCAGAGATACCCAACTGGGTCGTGGCGAACCTTTACAAGACAGCGCTAAAGTCATTTCCAGCATGGTCGACTGCATCATGCTAAGAACCGATAAACATGAAACTGTTACAACATTTGCTCAACATTCCAGAGTTCCCGTCATTAACGGCTTGACCGACCAACAACATCCCTGTCAGTTGCTTGCCGATATGCAGACCTTTTTTGAGCACCGTGGTGATATTAATGGTAAAACAGTCGCATGGATCGGCGACGGCAATAATATGTGCCATTCTTATATGCATGCCGCAATGCTGCTGGATTTCAATTTAAACATTGCCTGTCCTGACGGTTATCAGCCCTTGCCTGCCTTTGTTAAAGCCGCAGGCGAACGCGTCAGGTTTTTTAATACTGCGTTAGCGGCTGCCAAAGATGCGGATCTGTGTGTCACGGATGTCTGGGCCAGCATGGGGCAGGAAGAAGAACAAAAGCAGCGCGAAAGGGCTTTTAAAGACTATCAGACTAATGCCGGGATCATGAGCGCTGCACACAGTGACGCATTATTTATGCACTGTTTACCTGCTCATCGAGGTGAAGAAGTGACTGCTGAAGTGATTGACGGCCCTCAGAGCGTTGTCTTCGATGAAGCTGAAAATCGTCTGCATGCACAAAAAGCGCTGCTGGAATTTCTCCTGTGCAACAATTAACGTTAAAATCGATCTTCCCTGATGGCACACAAAAGAGATAGATACCTGTGAAAATAATAATACTCCGTTCTTTTCTCATCTTGATAGTAACTTTCGGCTCAGCATGGGCTGAAACAGTTTACGTTACTGCCAATCTAAATTTAACACTGAAAAGCCAGGAAAGCATGCGGAGCAAAGTGTTACAAGTGCTACCGATAGGTACTCCGCTGACTGTTATTAAAGAAAACAAAAAAAGCGGATTCACGCGGGTCCGCACGATTAATGGCATAGAGGGTTACATCGAAAACCGGCATATTACAAGAGAACTGCCCATTCTGAATCAAAAGGAGCCTAGCAGTAAAGTTATTGAATCTTTGCAGATAGAAAATACTGCACTTAAGGCTGAGTTGGCTACAGTTAAAAGCTCCATAACACCAGGAACGACTCTCGAACAATCGTTAGTTAAAGAACGTGATCAATTAAGTAGAGAACTTGCCGAACTGAAAAAAACGGCAGCCAGTTCGATACAACTAAAAAATGAACGCGACGAACTTCAGGAACGCGTAGTTAGTGTTGAACGGGATTTGCAACAGTTTAAACTTGAAAACCAGGCGCTAAAAGACACGGCTAATCAGGACTGGTTTTTATACGGCGGAATACTCGCTCTTGCCGGAGTTCTATTGGGATTTATTCTGCCCAAACTTGGCTGGCGGCGCAAAAGCAGTTGGGATTCATATTGAGGTTCAAGGTAAAAGATACAAGGAACGCGGAATTTTGCACCTTGCACCTTGCACCTTGCACCTTTTATCTTAAACACCAGGAATTGATCACATGGCTCATTCAGATGACCACAACACCCGCAACTTTTCTTCTCTAGTCGTTGACGGCATGGAACGCGCGCCCAGCCGTGCGATGCTGCACGCCGTCGGTTTTAACAATGAAGACTTCAAAAAACCGCAAATCGGCATTGCCTCGACCTGGAGCATGGTGACGCCTTGCAATATGCACATCAACAAACTGGCTGATGCTGCTGCGTCAGGTGTTGACCATGCCAACGGCAAGGCCGTTATCTTCAATACCATCACGATATCCGATGGCATATCGATGGGTACCGAAGGCATGAAATATTCTCTGGTATCGCGCGAAGTCATCGCCGACTCGATTGAAACCGTTGTCGGTTGCCAGGGTTTTGACGGCATTGTTGCGATTGGCGGCTGCGATAAAAATATGCCCGGCTGCATGATTGCGATATCCCGATTGAATCGTCCGGCTATCTTCGTGTACGGCGGCACCATTATGCCGGGCTGTCACAAAGACAAAAAACTGGATGTTGTTTCAGTCTTTGAAGCGGTCGGCGCCAGAGCTAACAACCAGATCGATGATGCCGAACTGGCTGAAATTGAAGCCAAGGCGATTCCCGGCGCAGGTTCTTGCGGCGGCATGTACACCGCCAATACGATGGCGTCCGCGATTGAAGCACTGGGCATGAGTTTGCCCAACAGCTCCGCCCAGGCGGCTATTTCAAACGACAAGAAGCTGGACTGCGAACGTGCCGGCGCTGCCGTACTGGAATTGTTAAAAAACGATATCAAGCCCAGCGACATCATGACCAAAGCCGCTTTTGAGAACGCCATTACCGTCGTCATCGCACTCGGCGGCTCGACCAATGCGGTATTGCATCTCCTGGCGATGGCAAACGCCGCCAACGTTGATATCACCCTGGATGACTTCACCCGCATCGGCAAGCATGTGCCTTTGCTTGCCGATTTAAAGCCCAGCGGCCGTTACCAGATGGCCGAACTGATTGAAATCGGCGGCATTCAGCCGCTGATGAAAATCCTGCTGGACGAAGGCTTGTTGCACGGCGACTGCCTAACCGTAACCGGCAAAACATTAGCGGAGAATCTGGCCGATGTCTTACCCTATCCTGAAGAGCAGGATATGATTCATTCGCTGGACAATCCGATCAAAAAAGACAGTCATCTTGTGGTTTTATACGGCAATCTCGCGCCTGGCGGCGCCGTTGCAAAAATCACCGGCAAGGAAGGCTTGCGCTTTATCGGCACAGCCAAGGTGTTTGACGCCGAAGAACAGGCGCTGCACAGCATATTAAATGGTGACATCGTTAAAGGCGATGTCATTGTTATCCGCTATGAAGGCCCCAAGGGTGGACCCGGCATGCGCGAAATGCTCTCTCCGACTTCCGCGATTATGGGCAAAGGCTTGGGAAAAGAAGTGGCATTAATTACCGATGGCCGCTTTTCCGGCGGCACGCACGGTTTTGTGGTCGGACACATTACGCCGGAAGCCTACATAGGCGGCCCCTTAGCTATTGTTGAAAATGGCGATACCATCACGATAGATGCAGAAAACAATGAGCTGAAGCTGGTTATCAACGAACACGAAATGGAGCGTCGTCTTGAAAAGTGGAAGCAACCGGAGCCGCGCTATACGCGTGGGGTGTTGGCGAAATATGCCAGGCTGGTAAGTTCGGCTTCGCTGGGGGCGGTTACTGATAATCTGGATTGAGTGTTGGGTTACGACTGTATGGATGCAGGAGCAATTGCCGAGCGATAGTGTAACCCAGCATTTGTCGCTTCGATAAGTTGGGTTACGTCTAACTCAACCCACGGCACTGATATAACCTGAACTATTGGCGGTAATAATACGGACGACCCGTAACACTAAGGTTTTACAACAAAAGAATGAAATTAAAAACTGACAGCGGGTTAACAAATACATTGCACTTTCACGGACCTTTTAAATTTGCACGTGGTGATATCAATTTATTTCATTCGGGCTTTGCTAAAAGTGAAGGCATCTATATATGGACAATCAAAGACAAGGTAAACAAGTATCTACTTTAAAATCCATGGCAAATACAAATGCCACCAAAATGCCTTGACAGCAGCTCAAAAAGTATAGATCCTTTCACTCCTTGAACATCCAAGACTTACAGGCTGAAATAAATGCCATTGACCAAGAAATCGCTCAA
>JAGXGJ010000024.1 GCA_024636875.1 Methylococcaceae bacterium
AAATTTATGATTTTGTTCATTGCGGTTAAGTCTAAGTTATTTTAGGGCTTATTTTCAAGTTTTTTTTCGAAATAGTCTTAGGCTTAACAGATTTGTAGTGTCTTGGTTTTTCCGCCGCGATAGCGGCTTCGTCCAACAAGGTTTTATGGCCAGCAAATACGCTTTGGGTAAATAATTTAAAATCCTTGGGTGTGACATTGCTTGAACTGTCGAAAAACGCTTTTAAAGTCTGGTTAATTTCGATCTGTCGGTTTAATTCATTTTGCAGAACGTTATGCAGCAAGTTGGCGCGATTTTCAAAAATGGCGTTTATCCGCGCCTGTTCCTGGCTTTTGCCCAAGTGAAACAAAGTTGCCACCAATAGTGAAAGCATAAGCAATGGCAAGGCAACCGAGTTGATCCGCAGCCGCCATTGGCTGTGGGGTGTGCCGATAAAACACAGCAGCAAAGGGGTAAAAATCAGCACTCCGATCACATCGCCAACCCACCAGGTCATCCAGCTGAAAGCTAAATTATCCAGACTAATGATGCCTTCCAGATAAAGCGCTGTTATGCCGGTTGATGCGGTAATGATGCAGCAAAGTGGTCCACCCAAAGCAAAAAAAAGCAAAATGCTGCTATCATCGATCAAGGTGTTGTTTGCGCCGATATAACGGTTGATCAGCCAGCCCCCCAATACCGCTTGCGCTGTAGCGGCAGCACTGGTGACGCCGCCTATAACCAGCGAGGCAAGGATATTTTGCAGATTGGCGATATCCAGGAACGCATAAACCTGAATAAAAAAAGCGCCCAGCCAGATTCCGGGTATCACTCTTTTGCCATAGGTGATAATACCCGCCAGCGCAATACCCGCAGCCGGCCAGATAGAGCTGGCATAGCTGGGGGGGACGGCTAGCAGGGTGCCAAGGTAGCCGCCCAAAAAATAGCCCAGAGCCAGGAAAAAATTAAGTCTTAGCATAATTGGCAGAAGTCTGGGGAACGGAATAAAGTAAAAATTGACAAAAAGGTAGTCAAATCAAATTATTTTTCTAATAGCCATTTAAAATACCTCTTGAATTCTTACAATAAATACGGCGCAAGCCTAAAAAAACCACACAAAAATATTCAAATGGTTTCTGGTTTTTTTTGAGAAAACCATTAATGGAGCATGCGGCTCATTGAATTAATGATAGGCTCATGTTGTTTAATGTAATTACAATATTTTTAAGTAATTATCTTATAATAACCTACGTTAAGAATATATTAAGCTTTTCAGATAAGTGCTATGAGCTTACAGGGCAAAAAAATCTATCTTCACGAACTACCCCTATCTTCGTCTACTTTTCAGTAATTAAAAACGTACCTAGGCTTTAACCAACTGCCCGCTTTACAATAGCAGTATTCTAAAAATATTTTATCGGTATATGACCCAAAGAAACTTTGTTTTATTGATATTACTCATCTCTGTATTAATCACCATCGCCGTTTTTGTTGCACCTGGCTTACGACAGAAAGCGGGCATTGTACCACCTGAGACTGTTTATTACCGCTCAGCTGATAACAGCAGCATTGAAAAACCTTGCTCTAATGAACATCCTGACTGGCGGCCTGCACAAGTTATTGATGGCGTCACCATTGATGCTGCTCCTTCATGCGAACCTGATAATCCCTATGATATTGCAACGGTGGTTAAAGGCACGAATAATGTGTCAATGGCGACGCTGATGCAGACTAATCTGGCGCAAGATGCTTTAACCTTGACGGACGATCTGGATAATGACGGAGATCCAGACGTTATTCACATTAAACTGGAGGTAGTCGAACTCAACGGCGCGAGTCCAGATGGCGATTTTTTAATTAATACCTTTGATATTGCTCCCGGGATTCAACCGGGTCTTTGGGTTTTCGCGCCAAAATCGCGCGGCATGGCGCTTAAAAACTTTAACTCCGTGGTCGCCAATCCCTTGTTGCGCGCTCCTTCGCCGGTGATTCGCGTTGAGCAAGGCGACCAGGTTTATATCACCCTGGAAAACACGCATTATTTACCCCATACCATACATCTTCATGGTGTGGATCATCCATTTCTCACTGCGAAAGGCGAAGATAATGATGGCATGGAAGAACATGCAGTTTTTCCTGGCAAAAGTCACACCTATGAAATAAAGCCCAGACACGCCGGAACCATGCTTTATCATTGCCACGTGCAAACCGCACAGCATTTGATGATGGGTTTAAGCGGCCTGTTTATTGTCGAAGAAAATCAGCCTGACAACTGGCCGCAAACCTTCAATATCGGCGCCGGGCAAGTGCGTCATCCATCGGTTGCAGTAAAAAAATCCTACAGTCAGGAATATGATTTACATTATCAATCCGTCGATAAAAAACTGGCACAAATCATCCAGAATGCGAATGACCCTCGATTGATCGCACAACGGATGAACCGCGGCTACAACATGACCGAATCATTTGAAAACTACTTCATGCTCAATGGCCACTCTTTCCCCTACACCCTGCGTGACTCAATGATTATCGCAGATGAAAATGAAGACATTAAATTGCATATTGCCAACTTGCAGCGTTCTTCAGCAGCGCTTCATATCCACGGGCATAAAGCAACCGTCACTGCTTTGGACGGTGTTGACCAGGCCGCAGGCTTGCAAGTGACAAGGGATGTGTTTGACATCGCCCCGGCGCAGCGGCTTGATTTGCACCTGCAAACCAGAAACGATGGCTTGCACAGTTACGGACCCGGGTTCTGGATGTTTCATGACCATGTTCCAACAGGTACAACTTCAGACGGTATGGAGCCAGGGGGCAATATGGCTTTCCTCGCCTACAAGCCTTTACTCAATGAACAGGGCATGCCAAAGATGCACGATGAATTGTTCGATCAGTTGTTTAATAAAGACTACTATGCCAAAAAACAGGCGGTGTGGGGTTTTGGCGAGTTTGCGCCGTTACTGGGCGACGCCGGATTACTCGCACCGGATTATATGTTTGTCATCATTTTTGGCCTGGTTACGGGTTTAATTATCGGTCTCCTTGTTTTTATAATCCTGGCTTATAAACGGAAACAAAATCAATGAAAGCATTAATAATGGGCTTATTGCTGCTGGGCATTGTCGAATCGGCTGTAGCGATGAATCACGGCGGTATGTTGATGGATGAAAAAGGCATGATCATGAATGCCAATAGTGACAATCTTCCCCGCGACTGTGCGAAAATTTCAGAAAATGTGGATATAACGATTCATGCCGGTCAAAAACACGCGATGAAATTCACTGGCCTTATGTTTGCCTTTGACCAGCAGGAGTGGGATGTCAAGCCCTGCGCCAAAATCAATATAACCTTTATCAACGATGACCAGATACGCCATCAACTGATGATTCATGGTCTGCCGGGTTATTTATACCCCGAAGGCATGTTTCATCTGGAACTCTACGGCGAGGGTCGATTGCAGGCATCACTGATTATGCCCAGTCAGAAAAAAACTTATCTGGTCCATTGCGAAGTGCCGCAACACATGGAAAAAGGCATGAAAGCACAAATAAAGGTTGATGGCGGCGATGGCGATTTACCGAGTATTCCCGGCATCAGCGAACCGGTCAGAGCCGATGTTTATCCAGTCGAATGGACTCGGCTAAGCATGGCAGTATTGCTGCTTAGTATACTGGCCGGTTGCGCCATTCCTTATTTTGTCATGATTAATGCGCAAGGGATAAATAACAAGGTTCAAAAAACGCTTGCAAAATTAAACCCTAAACGGAAGACAGACTTACTTAAGGCTGCTTCCAGGAATGAAGACACCTGAAATTGTACAGGTTTGAAATGCTGAAAGCGGGAATATAACTCCCTGGAACTTGAAAAATTAATAAATAAATCAAAATAAGCCGATACGCTATAACTGCATGCTATAGCGTTGTGCAGCGTATTAAAATAAACAAGAGATAATTTTATGGGTACAGAATTGGATCGGCCTTACCGCAAGAACTTGATGTCACACGGAATAATTTATATGGGGGAGGAGGAGCATGACATTACTATTAAAAATCTTTCGATAAATGGCGCACTTGTTGAATTACACAGCAACAGTGAAGATATAGATATTAAATATATCTTTAATACCTTGCTGGTTTCAACAATATTGGATTTGTATCTTCCGGAAATGCGCCTGGCCGGTGAAGCTGAGGTGACAAGAGTCGATATGGATGGTGATCATATTTTAATTGCCCTGGAATTCAAAAATATGACTTATGATGTAGACAAGGAAATGAACAAGCGAAAAGTCTATAGAAAAATCATGCCGGGGCTTGGAAAAATTTTATTAAATGATGAATATCGCGATTTTACAGCGGTCAATGTTTCGGTAGAAGGCTTGATGATTAGTCTTGCTGAAACCATAAGAGTAAAAGCCGGTACGATATGCCCCTTTGAATTTAAACAACTGGACCTGGAAGGCGAGGCAAAAGTGATTTGGAGCGACAATATCCCTGATAATCGTACCTTGATGGGATTGCAGTATGTCCATATGGAAAATAAAGCGATTAAGGGGATACCCCGTTTTGCCCGGCAACAAACTGCATAACCTCTTGCCACCAGGGCAATTCCGGCGCCAGCGGCAGGCTGTTATGGCCGGCGTCTTTAAATGTCCAGAGCCGCTTGCGATGGTGTAGTGAGTCAAAGAGATGCAAGCTGTACTTACTGGGGATAATTTGATCGTCTTCAGCTAGCAGAATCGCTGTGCTTCCCGAGTAATGCTGCAGATTTTTAATGTTGTTGAATCGATCACGGATCAGCCATTTAGCCAGAAAAAACCAGTAGTGGTGTTGTGCAACGTTGGCCAGGCTATCAAATGGAGCGATTAACACAATGCCTTTTGCCTGAATCTGCCCGGACTGCACTATCCCGCATACAACACCGCTTCCGAGTGATTCCCCCCAGAGAAAAATGGGCGCGCCAAAGTCATCCAATGCCTGCCTTGCGGTGTGAACACCATTCTCGATCAATACCGATTCCGACGGCGCGCCTTCTCTGGTGCCATAGCCCGGATATTCTGCCAAAATTACCCGGTAGTCCAGCTTTTCCAGTGCATCCAGATAATAGCCACGGTTTATTGCTGAACCCGCATTGCCGTGAAATACGATAACTGTACCTTTGTAGGCAGTTTTGGCCGATTTTGACATCAAGCCGAGATAGTTATCAGTTGAAGGCCAGAGCTTCAGATTGACTTGTTCGGTCAGTTCTTGTTGTCTGTCGAGGGAATACTTTTCGGGAAAATAGATCATATTCCGCTGCAACAAAAACATGATGAGCAGGAGCATTAAATAAGGCAGCAATATCGAAAGCATTTGCTTAATCGCCATGGACAGATGCCTGCATCAGGAGCCTGCATATTTTTGCTTGTCTCTGCCCAACCAGTAATCAGTTGCCAGTTGCTGCGCCTGTTGCTGACTACCCGCTTTACCTAACAGTTTAAGCGCAATCGCTGCCGTGCCGGTGATTGACGCTTCACCGAACTCGTCCTCGATTGTTCCCTGCCAGATTAACGCCAGTTGCCGGGGATCAAGCTGCCCGGATTTGACGTGGCGGCGGGAAAATAAGGCCGGCCAGTTTTCGTCAGATAATTCACCGTTGTGGACGCTTTGCACCAGGCATTCCATATCAGGATTGCGTTCGGTTTCACCGCCTTCCCCTTTCAAAACCGCTGCATGAGGTTGCTGTAATAAAGCGGCGGCTTGTTGATGGACGGGGCGATAACCGGGATGGAATATGCCCTGAATGCTGTATTCAGCATTAAAAGGATTTATCATGCGTACCAGCGTGTGTACCGGTGAGCGCAAACCCATTATCGGGCGCAGTTCTATGATCTCATGCAGTTTCGGGCAAAAATGCTCCAGTGGCAAATAACTGAAACGCTGTTGCTCAAGCTGCTGTTTGGCTTGTTCAATAGAGCTTGCATATTCCAGTCCCAGGTATTTCAACATATCCTGAGTATAAAGCCTGCCGGCGCTGTGACCGCCCGCGCCGTGCATAAAAACGCTAATGCCGTTTTCTGCCAGTAACAGCGCCGACAACAGAAACCAGGGTAAATGACGGCGTTTTCCTGCATAAGATGACCAGTCCAGGTCTACTATATTGTTGTCACCGGCAAGATGGCATGATTCTCTGGCCGCCAGAACGAAACCGGCCAGTTCTTCAGGCGTTTCTTCCTTAACCCGCATTAGCATTAAAAAAGCACCCAACTGAACAGGCAGCACTTCGTCTGCCAGAATCATTTTCATGGCCTGATAGGCTTCATCCCGGGTGAAGGGCCGTGAGCCTTTTTTGCCTTTGCCCAGTATGCGGATGTACTGTGCAAACGGGTGTTCGGGACGGGGTGTTTGTTCGTGATGCGTGAAATTCATAACGTAAAATTCAGATAATGATCGATTAACAAAGCCGCAAACAGGAGCGTTATATAAACGATCGAATAAACAAAAGTTTTCATGGCGGTTTTATTATCTTTATTACGCATCATCAACACCGCGTAATAAATAAAAATAATGCCCAATAACACGGCGGATAGCAGATAAATTAAACCGCTCATGCCCGTTAAATAGGGTAACAATGTCACACACATCAACAAAATAGTATAGAGCAATATTTGCAAGCGGGTAAACTCCGGGCCGTGTGTGACGGGCAGCATGGGGATGTTCACTTTGGCGTATTCTTCACGTCTGGCGATAGCCAATGCCCAGAAATGCGGCGGTGTCCAAACGTAAATAATGAGTGCCAACAGCAGGGCATAGGGATGCACTTCATTCGTCATTGCACACCAGCCTAACAAGGGCGGCGTAGCACCGAAAATACCGCCGATGACAATATTTTGCGGAGTCGCTCTTTTAAGGTAAAGCGTATAGATAATAGCGTAACCAAATAACGATAGAAATGTCAGAATAGCCGTTAATGTATTGACTAACAAGATCAAAATCAGCATCGAGCTTACGCCTAACACAATTGAAAAAGTAATGACATTGCCGGTGCTTAATTCACCTGTGGGCAGTGGGCGTTTTTCAGTGCGGCGCATAAGTGCATCCGCTTTTCGATCAATAAAATGATTCATTGCCGCAGCTGAAGAGGCTGCCAGAGCAATGCCTACCGTACCGTAAATAAAAGGCCCTACAGTGGGCATTCCGGGTACGGCTAATAACATACCGACTACTGCGGTAAAAAGCATTTCCGCAACAACATTGGGTTTGCACAGTGTGTAGTAGTTCTTCCAGGAAAGCACAGAGGATTTGCTAGGCATTGTTTAATAAGTTCCAACTTTTATATTATTGTATAGAATACCGTGAACTATTGATTATTGAAATAGTCCGACGCGCTTACCATCAAGAAAGAGGGAGTTATGAATAATCGATTACTGTGTGCCGCCTTACTGTGCCTGCCCGCGTTTACCAGCAGTGCAGAAACAAAAGTCTTTGAACATAAATTGACGAATGGTCTGAAAGTCCTTGTAAAAGAAGATCATCGATCACCGGTTGCAGTGTCTCAGGTCTGGTATAAGGTGGGTTCCAGCTACGAACCTGGAGGCATTACCGGTATCTCACATATGCTGGAACACATGATGTTTAAAGGCACGGACAAACATTCTGCCGGAGAGTTTTCTCGCATTATTGCCGAAAATGGCGGTGATGAAAATGCCTTTACCGGCCAGGATTACACAGCCTATTTTCAAACCATGGAGGCATCCAGGCTGGCAGTCAGTTTTGAACTGGAAGCCGATAGAATGCGTCATCTGCATTTGCTACCCAACGAATTAAAAAAAGAATTACAGGTGGTGACTGAAGAACGCAGAATGCGGACTGACGATAATCCCCAGGCAAAAATGGCAGAACAATTTAATAGCATAGCTTATTCCAATAGCCCTTACAAGCATCCTGTTATCGGCTGGCCGGCGGATATTGCCAATTACACCGTCGACGATCTGCAAGCCTGGTATCAACGCTGGTATGCACCGAATAATGCAACTTTGGTTGTAGTGGGCGATGTCCAGACAAAAGCTGTTTTTGAGCTGGCAGAAAAATATTTTGGCGCACTTAAACCCAGTGATATTAAAGCGATAAAGCCGCAAACTGAAATCGAACAACTGGGTGTGCGTAAAATGACAGTCAAGGTACCGGCAAAACTGCCTTCGATTCTAATGGGATATAAAGTGCCGGTATTAAAAACAGCAGCAAATGCATGGGAAGCCTATGCCCTGGAAGTATTAGTGGGGGTATTGGATGGAGGCAGCAGCGCCAGACTAAGCTCAGAGCTGGTCCGAGGCAAACAAATAGCCGTCTCTGCGAGCGCCGGCTATGGACTGACGTCAAGAATATCCAATTTGTTCATGTTGGAAGCAACGCCCGCGGAAGGAAAAAAAGTATCGGAGCTAGAATCCGCATTAAAGGCTCAGATTAATAAATTGCAACAAAACCTGATCAGTAATGAAGAATTGCAGCGTATTAAAGCCCAGGTTTTAGCCAGCGATATATACCAGAAGGATTCGAATTTTTATCAGGCAATGCAGCTGGGAACGCTGGAAACAGTCGGTTTGGGTTGGCAAAAAGCTGATGAATATGTCGCTAAAATCAATCAGGTGACAGCGGAACAGGTGCGTGATGTGGCGCGCAAATATTTGCTTGAAGATCGTCTGAGTATCGCTTATCTGGAACCACAAACTATCAATACAAGAACTGAAAAAAAGGGAGCCAAGTAATGCGTATTTATTTGTTAGGTCTTTTCTTATTGGCATTTAGCCAGTTCGCATGCGCCGCCGCAAAAATTGAAAACTGGCAAACTCCGCAAGGCACCCGCGTTTATTATGTGCGTACTGAAGGTTTGCCCATGGTGGATATCCAGGTTGTTTTTGATGCGTGTAGTGCGCGCGACGGACAGCAGTTTGGCTTGGCGGCATTAACGGCTGATTTACTCGATACCGGGGCAGGGAAGTGGAATGCCGATGAAATTGCGCAACGCTTTGAAAACGTTGGTGCGCAGTTTAGCGTGAGCAGTTCAATTGATATGGCTACCGTTTCTCTGCGGACATTGACCGATAAACCCTTATTCGATAAAGCCCTTGAAACAATGCAAGTCATCCTGACCAAGCCGGTTTTTAACGAGGCTGATTTTAAACGGGAAAAAAACCGGACTTTGGCAGGCCTGAAACAGCAGGAGGAGTCACCCGCTGAATTGGCCAGCATAGCCTTTTATAATACGCTTTATGGAAAACACCCCTATGCCCATCCTGAATCAGGTGTGATTAAAACAGTAGCCGCTCTTAAGAGCACCGATCTACGGCATTTTTATCAGAAATATTACGTAGCCGCCAATGCGATAGTTGTCATTGTCGGGGATTTATCCAAACAGGAAGCCGAACAAACAGCAGAAAAGCTGGTTGCCGGATTGCCTGTCGGTAAAAAACAAGAAGCTTTGCCGGACGTGGTAATGCCGCTGAAATCGACACAGCAGCACATCGAGTTTCCGTCAACACAAACGCATGTCTTGGTGGGATTGCCAGGCACTTATCGCAAGGATCCCGATTATTTTGATCTGTATGTCGGCAATCATATTTTGGGCGGCAGCGGCCTGGTTTCCAAGCTATTTAAGGAAGTAAGGGAAAAGCGGGGTCTGGCTTACAGTGCTTCCAGTTATTTTATTCCTATGTTGAAACCAGGCCCGTTTATGGTGAGTTTACAAACCCGCAACGATCAAACAGCGCAAGCCATGCAAGTGCTCAATCAAACCTTGACCGATTTTATCGCCCAAGGTCCGACCGAAGCCGAGCTTGTCGCTGCCAAGAAAAATATTACCGGCGGTTTTGCGATGCGTTTTGATACCAATAAAGAGTTGTCCAGCTATGTTGCCATGATCGGTTTTTATGCTATGCCACTGGATTACCTGGATACCTTTCAACAAAAAATCGAGCAAGTGACGGCCGCATCCATAACGGATGCCTTTAAACGCCGTGTCGATCCACAGCTACTGCAAACCATTACCGTCGGCAAATCAGCAGAAAAAAGTGCAAAATAAACTTAAGATAATCGGAGGGAACTGGCGCAGTCGATGTATAACCATTGTCGATGCGCCAGGATTGAGACCGACACCTTCAAGAGTGCGCGAAACGGTATTCAATTGGCTGCAAAATGACATCATCGGCAGCCGTTGTCTGGATTTATATGCCGGCAGCGGCGCTTTAGGCTTTGAAGCTGCTTCCAGGGGAGCAAAGTCGGTTGTTCAGGTAGAAAATAATGCACTGGCCTGCAGAACATTAAAAGACAATGCAATCAAGTTGGCCGCCGACCAGATAAAGGTTGTGCAAATGGAGGTATTCCGTTATCTGGTGGGCGATGCCGAACCTTTTGACGTGGTTTTTATTGATCCGCCTTTTGCTATGGGCTTGGCCGTTCAGACCTGTCAGTGGCTGGAAGAAAAAGGCTGGCTGAACAAGCATGCAAAAATCTATGTTGAAGTGGAAAACATACTGAAGCTCAATGGCATCCCTGAAAACTGGCGGCAACTGAAAAGTAAAGTTGCCGGAGAGGTCGGGTATCATTTGTTTCAAAGGGCAGGCTGATAAGCTGATTACAGTAGCTGGATGCTCGCGCAGGATTGGATTTGTAACACCATCCATCACGTAAAGACTTAGCCGCTATCTTTGAACCATACGAGCAATCCTGATGTTTTTGCTTGATTGTGAATTAAGAGCTAAATATCTAAAGCACAGAAAATAAGCCCTCTCCAGAGGGAGAGGGCTGCCCTGAGCGGTGCCGAAGGGCTTGGATGAGGGTAAATCTGAACAACATAACCCTTTGATTTCATATTATCAATTTTAGCTCTTAATTCGGATTTGGGAAGACATGTTTGTGGATAATAGCAGCGCATACACACCAAGAGATATTTGACCTTGGAGTCGGGCATAAAAAGTTTGCCCGACTCCAAGGCTATCGCTTCAAACCATCTACGATCTATATCTTTATTTAAAGACAGGCGGAAATAAAGGTAAAGGCTGTAGGTTGCCAGGCAACGGGCAAACGGTTGCCAATATGGCTTGATCGATTGTTTCAATCGAGAACAATTTTTCGACCTCAGAATCAATCAAATTAAACGAAGGATCGGCCAGCAACGCGTTGATTTCAGTTTTAAAGCTGTCGAGTATATCTGCCTGCTTATCGTATATTTTACTTTCGATCCAGTCATCCGGAAGATAAGTAGACGCTTGGGGATGAAAATAAGTAAATCTTGGAAACACCACGCCATTAACTGTATTGAATGCCAAACGCATTGTTAAGCGAACGGATGGATTGGGGCCGAATTTATCGACTTCAAAATACATGGTGATGGACAAACCGCTGGGCGATATGACTATATCTGCGTCACGAGTTTGCTTGATTTCTGATTCATCGGCATCGTATTCATCCAATACATCCTGAATCATCGGCTCCAGAAGTGCGCCTGGCAGTTCCGGTTGACGGCAAGCATTGGTGTTGACTGTAACGCGGGCACGAGCAAGTGTGCTGCGTAGCCCCAGCATACGACCTTCCAGCGAATAGCTGTTGACCGGGAAGGTGGGGGTAACAGACATGGTTCCGGTCCGTTCTACATGTCTTCCGTTAACATAAAGGCTGACGCTACAACCTGACGGAACAGTGGCCTGCCAGCCTAGCGTTGTTGCATTGCCTGGAAAAACAATGCCAGGACTGGCGTTGAATCGATTGACAATCGTATCGCCTAAGCAATTGGCAGCGCGGTCGATCGCCTCTTCAGGCGGTAATGCCGTAACTGCGTTTGAAAAGAAAAGCGCAAAAAAAGTCAGCGCTGTTAATTGTCTTATCAGGGGCTTTTTCATAAGGGGTTACCTCATCCAGTTGATTATTTCTAACAGGATTGTTAGTAAAATCAATTTATCCGATGAAGATTATTAATGAAGCGAATGAATTAACATCATAGTTGTCAAATTTTATTCTTGACACGGGATTATTTAACAATCAATTTTTCACTCATTAACCCGTAACACGGATGTGCGTAGGTTGGATTAGCGAGTCGTAATTCGACATCAGAGTGACGCAGAGTGACGGAGTCAGGTCTCACAATCAAACATGCTGTGATGTTAGATGTGACCCCGTCATTTTCAAGTTTAACAAAAGTGCGATGTCTTGTTTTTCTCCCGAAAGCGGCTTCGTTTTAATACAATAATTCAATCAGCTGGACGCCCAAAGAGCTGCGCTTTTTTGGTTCCCTCCGAACTGTGTATAATACGGAAAGTCAACAAGAGTCCACGTTTGTCGAACAGGCAGGGTGCATTTTTTGCAGTCCCGCCACTTTAATTTCCAGCGTAGAGAAGGGGGGAGCTTCCATGTCTGAACTGAAATCTTATGCTGTATGGGATGTGGGCACCCGCTGGTTTCACTGGATCAATGCGCTCAGCGTAATCGCCCTCGTGGCTGCGGGCTTCGTGATTCTCAATGCGGGTGATCTCGGCATCTCCAATGCTGGCAAAGTGACCCTCAAAACATTTCACGTCTGGATCGGTTATGTCTTTGCACTGAACCTTCTCTGGCGCATCGTGTGGGCTTTTTTTGGTAACCGCTACGCCAGGTGGCGGGCGTTCCTTCCCGGAGGAAAAAAATATTTCCATGCGTTACGCAGCTATGTCGCAGCCTTCGTCGCAGGTTCCCCGGAGCAGTATCTGGGACACAACCCGGCGGGGCGTCTCGGTATAGTCGTGCTGTTTCTCCTTCTCACTATCCAGGTCATTACCGGCTTGATCCTGGCGGGTACTGACCTGTTTTATCTACCCATCGGGCATTGGATTGCGCAGTGGGTGGCGGCACCTGATATCGCTCCGGATTCGTTGGTACCCTATGAGCCCGGGATGTATGATGCGGCAGCCTACGAAAGCATGCGTGCTTTCCGCAAACCCATTGTATTGGTCCATTTGTACAATTTTTATGTGCTGATCGTTGTTGTCGTAATGCACGTGGCAGCGGTAATCATCACCGAGGTAAGGGAAGGCGGCAGCATTATTTCTGCAATGTTTACGGGACGAAAAATTATTAGCGGGCGTCCTGTAGATGACGATAGCCGCAGCCTTGACTGAGAGCCCCCAGCCCCAGCGCGGAAGAGCGCCGGGTTTCCGCTATCGTTTCAACTCAATATGTAAGCCGGATGTGCGTCGTGATGTATATTTCGTAAGGAGACTGGAAAATGAAAAAAATGAAATTCGGGACGCTGTGTGTGCATGCCGGAGAGCGCCCTGATCCGTCAAGCGGAGCTCATACAACGCCCATTTATCAGACCTCAACGTTTGTATTTGATAGTGCGGAGCAGGGGGCGGCCAGATTTGCCGGGGAAGAGGATGGTTACATCTATACCCGATTAATGCCTAACACGCCTACTCACGCTGTTTTGGTAGAGAAAATGGCTGCTCTCGAAGACGGCGAGACTGGACAAGCCTTTTCCAGCGGCATGGCTGCAATCACCGGGGTTGCTTTCTCGTTGCTAAAAAAGGGCGATCATTTATTGTCAACCGATGCCGTTTATGGTGGCACTTATGAACTGTTTGAGTCAGTGTTGACCCGGTCGGGAATCGAAGTCAGTTTCGTGGATACGACAGATCTTGAAAAAGTGCAGCGTAATCTGAAAAAGAACACCCGAATGGTTTTCCTGGAGACGCCTGCGAATCCTACCATGAAGATATGTGATATAGCGGCTATTTGCGGGATGGCCAGGCAAACCGGCGCTGTATCCATTGTGGACAATACCTTTGCGACACCGATGTTTCAGAAACCTTTGGCAATGGGCGCTGACGCAGTTCTGCACAGCTGCACAAAATATTTAGGCGGTCACGCAGATTTAGTGGGGGGGGTTGTGGTTGGAAGCCGCGAATTCATCAAAAGTATGAGGCCGGTCGTTAACATAACGGGACCCACCATGTCCCCGCACGAAGCGTGGCTATGTATACGCGGACTGAAGACCCTGCACTTGAGGATGGCGAAACATTCAACTAACGCTTTGGAGGTAGCCCGGTTTCTGGAAGCACATCGGAAAATCGCCTGGGTCAGATATCCAGGCTTACCCAGTCACCCGCAGTACGAAATTGCGCAGCAACAAATGAGTGGTTTTGGCGGCATGCTGTCATTCGGAGTAGCCGGTGGCATCGAAGCGGGACGCAAGCTCATGAATAGCCTGGAGCTTTGCAGCTTGGCCGTCAGTCTTGGTGCTGTCGATACCTTGATTTCGCATCCGGCTTCCATGACTCATGCCGGTGTAACGGAGCAGGTGCGAATCAAAACCGGTATTACCGACGATTTGGTCAGACTTTCTGTCGGCATTGAAGAGCCGGAAGACATCATTGCGGATCTCGATCAGGCTTTGGAGAGGCTGTAGCTGATCGGGCAGAATATTCCTAATCCTGTTCAACAGCATGGTGAATCTGGTTTGCAGGAAGAAATCACGACGTTATTTGTTTTTTTCGGACACTATTTGTTGTAAAATTTTGTTCACCTGCCTTGAAATAGTGATGTCGTTGATTTGCGGCAGCGATACCCGCCAACCCGGATTCAATGGCCATAATATTAATGCATCGGTTTGACCAGGCGAATGGATTTATCGCTACGCATGAATCACAAGCTAATAAAAGATATAAAATTTAGATTGCTAAATACCATAAAATCTTTATAATATATCAAATCAATCGCGGGGTGGAGCAGCTTGGTAGCTCGTCGGGCTCATAACCCGAAGGTCGTAGGTTCAAATCCTGCCCCCGCTACCATATACAAGGACCCCGTTTTGGGGTTTTTTTATTTTCCGGGTTTCGGTTTGTGAAACTTACAGCTGATTGTTAATGGAGGAGCCTTTGGCTCTTTTTTTTTGTGCGGACATTAGTGAGGAAACGATGAGGCAGGCCCCTGAGCATTTGGTCAACTTGATCGAACCAATTGTTGAAGGTTTAGGTTATGAATGTGTAGGCATTGACTATAATCCACATCCTAAACATGGATGCTTAAGAATTTATATTGACAGTGAAAATGGAATTCTGGTCGAAGACTGTTCCAAGGTTAGTCATCAAATCAGTGGTGTCCTGGATGTGGAAGATCCTATACAAGGCAACTATCAATTGGAAATTTCTTCCCCCGGAGCTGACCGGCCTTTTTTTAAAATAGGTCAATTCGAGAAATTTATTGGCAGCACCGTGATGGTCAATCTATTTAAAGCGATAAATGGCCGTAGAAAAATTACCGGCAAGATTGAAAAAGTTGAAGACGATATTATTATGCTTCAGGAGGATGGTCAGATTTTTGAGGTACCCTTTAGCGCCATGAGTAAAGCGCGTTTGGTGCCTGAATACTTAATTGAAAAAGGAGGACACAGTGGCAAATAAAGAAATTTTGTTGGTAGTGGAAGTTTTTTCTAATGAGAAGGAGATTGAAAAAGAAATTATTTTTCAGGCCATAGAGTCTGCACTGGAAACCGCTACGATAAAACGTCACGCCAATCAAATTAAAGCACGTGTTACGATTGACAGAAAAACCGGTGACTACGCTACCTATAGACAGTGGGAAGTGGTTGACGCTAATCCAGCTTGTGCCGGCGATGTGGAATTTCCAACCACGCAAATTTTGTTGGAAGTTGCCAGACTGGATAACCCGGATGTTCAGGTCGGCGATATTATAGAGGAAGAAATTGAATCGGTTGAATTCGGTCGTATTGCTGCTCAAACAGCCAAGCAGGTGATCATCCATAAAGTCAGAGAAGCCGAGCGCAGAAAAATTGTTGAAGCCTATAAGAATCGCGTCGGCGAGCTTATTACCGGTATTGTCAAACGTATTGAAAAAGGCAGTGTTTTTCTGGATCTGGGAGGACACGTAGAGGCTTATATCGCCAGGGAAGATATGATTCCGCGCGAGGCGATTCGCATCGGCGACCGGATCAGAGGTTATTTAAAAGACGTACACTCAGAACCGCGCGGCCCGCAATTGTTTGTTAGCCGTACGACACCGGAATTACTGATTGCATTATTTCGTCTGGAAGTACCTGAAGTCGGCGAAGGCATGATTTCCGTAATTGGGGCCGCGCGTGATCCCGGTTCCAGAGCGAAGCTTGCGGTAAAAAGCAATGATCCAAGGCTGGATCCGGTAGGCGCTTGTGTAGGTATGAGAGGATCGAGAGTACAGTCAGTTACTAATGAACTCGCCGGCGAACGGGTCGACATTATTCTCTGGAATCCAAGTGATGCTCAATTCGTTATTAATGCCATGTCACCAGCCGAAATTCAGTCCATCGTTGTGGATGAAGATAAACACAGCATGGATTTAGCAGTAAGTTCGGATAATCTGTCTCAGGCCATTGGCCGGGGCGGACAAAATGTGCGTCTGGCAAGCCAGCTAACCGGCTGGGAATTGAATGTCATTGATGCGTCTAAAGCAGAACAACACGCTGAAGCTGAAGTTGATAAAATAAAACAGTTGTTTATCGATCAACTGGATGTTGATGAAGATATAGCCTTGATTTTGGCTGAAGAGGGCTTTAATACCGTCGAAGAGATAGCCTATGTGCCGGTCAGTGAAATGCTGGAAATTGAAGGGTTTGATGAAGATCTGGTTAATGAGCTGAGAAGCCGGGCTAAAGATGCCTTGTTGATAAACGCAATTGCAGCTGAAGAAAAAATTGAGACAGCGCATCCGGCGCAGGATTTGCTGGAAATGGAAGGGATGGATAAAGATTTGGCTTATGACCTGGCAAGTCAGGGTATTATTACGATGGATGATTTGGCAGAGCAATCCGTAGATGATTTGCTGATTTTTTCTGGTATGAATGAAGAGCGGGCGGCAAAGTTGATCATGAAGGCGCGTGAGCCTTGGTTTGCTTAAGGCACAGAGCGAGTAGGCAAGGGGTATGAAATGAGCGATAAAACAGTACAGCAGTTAGCGGAGATAGTAAAAATACCTCTGGAACGATTATTGGAACAGCTAAAAGAGGCGGGTTTATCTGCGAGCACCCATGATGATTTCATTAATGAAGATGAAAAGATGAAGTTGCTTGCGCATTTGCGTAAACGTCATGGCAAGGCGGAAGGAGAGGCTAGTAATTCACCGCGGCGAGTAACTCTAGAGCGCAGAAAATTGACGGA
This sequence comes from Methylococcaceae bacterium, assembly GCA_024636875.1. Lineage (GTDB taxonomy): Bacteria > Pseudomonadota > Gammaproteobacteria > Methylococcales > Methylomonadaceae > JAGXGJ01. Next base: position 17,132 of record JAGXGJ010000024.1, read on the forward strand.
AATTAAACAGGCAAGCGTGCCCGGCAGTTCCACTAAAACGATTAGTGTTGAGGTGCGTAAAAAGAAAACCTATATAAAGCGTAGTGAAGTAGCGGCTGCTGAAGAACAGAAGAAAGCAGAGCCGGTAATTCCTCCTGTTCCGGTAGAGCAGATCAAGCCAATCGCTCCCGTGCATGACGAGGCTGTCAAACCAGCCGAGAAGACAGCTCCGTCTGTTGAGGAACAGGAAATTGTGCTTGAAACGGTTCCGGAGGAACCCGTTTCCGCTCCTGTTGAAGTTGAGCCACAAGTCGTTGTTGAACCCGAATTTGAGCCTGAAGTCGAGATTGAATCTGAAGCAAAATTTGAGGCCTTAAAGATCAAGGAAGAAAAGAAAAACAAGCAGGACAAGGCAATAAAAGCCAAGGAATCGGATGAGGCCAGAAAAAAGCAGCAAGAGAAAGAGCGCCGGCTTGAAGAATCGATCAAAAAAAATGCTGACAAGGTAAGGCAGCAGGCGGAGGTCAAACAGGAAACACTGCACAGGAAAAAACAGGACGAAGGCTCTCGCACATCAGGCAAGAATGCCAAAAGAGGCAAGAAAAAAGGCAAGCAACCTTTACGAGCCATGCAGCCTGAAGGCAAGCATCAATTTGAGATGCCGGTGGCGCCAATAGTAAAAGAAGTCGCTATACCGGAAATGATTCTGGTCTCCGATCTTGCCCAGAAAATGAGTGTTAAAGCGGCACTGGTAATCAAGCACTTGATGAAACTGGGTATTATGGCGACCATCAATCAAAGCATAGACCAGGAAACGGCGGCTATTCTGGTTGAGGAAATGGGCCATAAAGCCATTATGCAGAGTGATGATGACCTTGAACAGGAAATGCTGGCTGAAGCGCAGGTAGAAGATAAGCGCGTTGAATTGCCGCGAGCGCCGATTGTTACCATTATGGGTCATGTTGATCACGGTAAGACTTCGTTGCTGGATTATATTCGCAAAACGCGAGTTGCCGCAGGTGAGGCGGGTGGTATTACTCAACATATCGGCGCTTATCAGGTAAAAACCGATCATGGTTCAGTGACTTTTCTGGATACCCCGGGACATGCTGCATTTACTGCCATGCGAGCCAGAGGTGCTGATGTTACAGATGTGGTGATTGTCGTTGTTGCTGCTGATGACGGCGTGATGCCGCAAACCAAAGAGGCAGTTGAGCATGCGAGAGCGGCCAATGTGCCGATTATCGTGGCGATAAATAAAATCGATAAACCTGATGCCAATCCTGAAAAAGTGATGCAAGAGCTATCAGTCATTAACGTTCTGGCGGAAGAATGGGGAGGCGATGTACAGTTTCTGAAGATTTCGGCTAAAACCGGTGAAGGCATTGATGATTTAATCGAGGCATTAATTGTACAGACTGAAATTCTGGAATTAAAAGCGCCTGCCGATGGCCCTGCATCGGGTATCGTGATTGAATCAAGACTGGATAAAGGTCGTGGCGCTGTGGCAACGGTACTGATTCAAAAAGGTAAGTTGGAAAACGGACAAATGGTGTTGTGTGGTCAGGAATATGGCCGCGTCCGGGCGATGTTTAACGAGAACGGAAAAACCATTAAAGAGGCGGGGCCTTGTGTGCCGGTAGAAATTCTGGGGCTTTCCGGTACTCCGAATGCAGGTGATGAATTCCTCGTGGTACAAAACGAACGTATTGCCAAAGAGTTGGCAAAACACCGCGAAGAACGCAAAAAATTTACCAAACATGCGGCACAACAGGCTTCCAAGCTGGATGAAGTATTTTCCAGAATGGCGACCGGTGAACTTGCCAGCGTGAATCTGGTTATCAAAACCGATGTACAAGGCAGTCTGGAAGCGCTGCGCGGTTCCCTGGTTGCTTTGTCCAATGAAGAAGTAGATGTTAAGGTTGTTTTTGGCGGCGTTGGCGGTATCAATGAAGGTGATGCCAATCTGGCGTTGGCTTCAGGCGCAATCCTTATGGGCTTTAATGTGCGTGCTGATGCGACGGCCAGAAAGCTGATTGAAGAAAAAGGCATCGATCTGCATTATTACAGTGTCATATATGACGCGATCGATGAAGTCAAAAAAGCTATTAGCGGCATGTTGGCTCCTGAAATTAAAGAACAGATTGTAGGGCTCGCTGAAGTACGTGATGTATTCCGCTCGCCAAAATTCGGAGCGGTTGCCGGTTGTATGGTCATTGATGGCTATGTGAAACGGAATCTGCCAATACGTGTGCTGCGTGAAAACGTGGTGATTTTTGAAGGGCAACTGGAATCTTTGCGGCGCTATAAAGATGATGTCGCCGAAGTTAAAATGGGCATGGAATGTGGCATCGGCGTGAAAAATTACAATGACGTCAAACCAGGTGACCAGATCGAAGTGTTTGAACGTGTAGAAATCAAGCGGGAATTGTAGGCTTATGGCAAGAGAATTTGGTCGTAATGTACGCGTTTCATCGCAGATGCAGAAAGAGCTTTCTTTAATCCTGCAGCGGGATATTGATGACCCCAGGCTGGGATTTATTACCATCAATGAAGTTGTAGTCACTAAGGACCTTGCCGTTGCCAAGGTGTATATCACCGTATTAAATGTTGACGAGCAGGGCAAACGCGCCAATGTCAAACTGTTAAATGAATTGGCCCCGGTGATTCGCCATCAATTGGCAAAAAGAATGCGGCTGCGGCATATTTCCGAGCTGCGTTTTTATTACGATGATTCATTTGATACCGGTATGCGTGTTGCAGAAATCCTGAGTGATTTGAAAAAACCCTCCGACTCCGCTCAGGACAAGCATGATTTGGATAAGCCCGATCCATGAGTAAACGCAAATCCGGGCGCGATGTGCACGGCATAGTACTGTTGGACAAGCGTGTGGGCGTGTCTTCAAACAGGGCTTTACAGGAAGCAAGACATTTGTTTAACGCTAATAAAGCAGGACACACCGGCAGCCTGGATCCTTTGGCGACGGGTTTATTGCCGCTTTGTTTTGGCGAGGCAACCAAAGTATCCGCGTTGATGCTGGATGATAATAAACGCTATCGAGTCGTTATTCAGCTGGGTGTTATGACCGATACCGGTGATGCTGAAGGCGTTGTTATAGAGACCAGGCCGGTGCCTGATTTGTCGCTTGATCAGCTACAAGCCTGTTTGCAACAGTTTACCGGTGAAATCGAGCAGATTCCTCCGATGTATTCTGCGTTAAAGTATAACGGTAAAAAGCTCTACGAATTGGCAAGGGCAGGCAAAACCGTCGAGCGCAAAACCCGACATATCTGCATATTTGATTTGAAAATACTGGATTTTTTCAAAGACCGGCTAACGTTGGAGGTCTTTTGTTCGAAAGGCGCCTACATCAGGTCACTGGCTGAGGATATTGGCCGTACTCTGGGATGCGGCGGAACCGTAGCAGCATTGCGTCGTCTGGAAGCCGGTCAATTCAGTATCGAAGATGCCAGAACCATTGAGCAGTTGACAGCAATGAATGAGCAGGACTTGTTTCAATGCTTGATTAATGTCGATAAACCTTTGGAAGGGCTGCCAGCTGTGAGCTTATCCGCTGAACAGGCCGTTCTTGTAAAATACGGGCAATCGATTATATTCCCCGCGTTGCAAAACCCCGGCCTTAGTGCGATGCAAGGTACAGTGCGGATGTACCAGGAAGCTGTCTTTTTGGGCTTGGGAGAAATGCTAATGGATGGTAAAATAGCGCCGAAAAAGATGTTCAATATGAATAACGATTAGAAGCGCGATTTATCGCATCTGTGAAATCCGGAGACGCAATACATCGCGTCTCTGCAATAAATATATTGATTTCTACACCCTATCGTGGAAACAGTGTATTAAGAAGTTGTCATTTGACGACGTTACTTTTAACTTTTAATCTTAGGGATTATAAATGCCATTTACTGCAGAACAAAAAAAAGCGGTTGTCGAAGCGTACCGCCAGTCAGAAACCGATACCGGGTCGCCTGAAGTACAAATTGCACTGTTGACAGCCCACATTACCCATTTGACTCCACACTTCGCGGCGCACAAAAAAGACAATCATTCACGTCGTGGTTTGTTGCGTATGGTTAATCAGCGCCGCAAATTACTGGATTATTTGAAAAATAAAGACAGCAACCGTTATCGCTCACTGATTGAGCGGCTGGGTTTGCGTAAGTAGAAAGTCTCCAGGAAACGGTGCAGCTGAGGGTCGTCATAGTCTGTCTGCGTATATTGCACAGGCAGTCGATAGCGTCCCGACACCAAACTTTTAAATAACCTTTATACAAAGGAACCCCAAATAGTGAAGCCTATCAGGAAAGAATTTCAGTACGGCGATCAACTCGTTACGCTAGAAACTGGTGAAATAGCACGTCAAGCAGACGGCGCGGTCATAATTGATGTCGATGGTACATCACTGCTGGTCACCGTCGTTGGTAAAAAAGAAGCTAATGGCGGCGATTTTTTTCCATTAACTGTTAATTATCAGGAAAAAGCTTATGCAGCGGGCAAGATACCCGGCGGCTTTTTCAAGAGGGAAGGGCGGCCAAGTGAACAAGAGACCTTGACGTCCCGATTGATTGATCGGCCTATTCGTCCGCTCTTTCCTGAGGGCTATACCAACGAAGTTCAGATTATTGCCACAGTGATGTCTTTGAACCCCGAAGTTGATCCGGAAATTCCTGCACTGTTGGGGGCGTCTGCTGCATTGGCGGTTTCAGGATTACCCTTTAACGGGCCAATCGGCGCAGCTTGTGTTGGTTATAAAGAGGGCAGTTTTTTATTAAACCCGTCCCCAACTGCATTAAAAGAATCTCAATTAACCCTGGTCGTCGCCGGGACTGCGCACGCCGTATTGATGGTTGAATCTGAAGCGGATGGTTTATCAGAAGAGGTCATGTTGAGCGCTGTTCTTTATGGTCATGAACAAATGCAGCTCGCAATTAATGCCATTAATGAATTTGCGCTGGCGGCGGGAACAGGTGTCGTTGAGTGGGTAGCTCCCGAGGCCAATGCTGACCTGGCCAGATTAATTACTGAAGAGGTTGAAGCAGGCATTAAAGCAGCGTATCAGGTGCCTGAAAAACTGGTTAGACAAGAACAGCTAAAAGCAATCAGAAATGCTGTTGTTGAAAAACTGGTTACCAAGGGTGATTATGCAGAAAATGACATACGCGACATCATCGAACACCTGGAATACCGCATTGTTCGCAGCGCCATTCTTAATGAAAGCAAGCGTATTGATGGCCGGGCTTTAGACAAGATCAGACCCATTACTATCAGAACGGGTGTATTACCCAGAACTCACGGTTCCGCCTTGTTTACCCGTGGCGAAACCCAGGCATTAGTCGTTGCAACACTGGGTACTCAACGTGATGCGCAAATTATTGATGCCCTGGCGGGTGAATATAAAGAGCCGTTCATGCTGCATTATAACTTCCCTCCCTACTGTGTCGGTGAAACGGGCTTTGTCGGTACGCCTAAACGCCGTGAAATCGGTCATGGCAGACTGGCTAAACGCGGCTTAACAGCCGTGCTGCCTAATATGGATGAATTCCCCTACACCATTCGAGTGGTTTCTGAAATTACAGAATCCAATGGTTCAAGCTCGATGGCTTCGGTTTGTGGCAGCAGCCTGGCATTAATGGATGCGGGTGTGCCGATTAAATCACCGGTTGCGGGTATCGCAATGGGCTTGATTAAAGAAGGTGATAGCTTCGCGGTGCTGTCTGATATTATGGGTGATGAAGATCATCTGGGTGATATGGACTTTAAAGTCGCAGGTTCGGTGGACGGTATTACTGCACTGCAAATGGACATCAAAATAGATGGCATTACCGCAGAGATCATGAAAACTGCACTGGAACAGGCAAAACAGGGTCGTTTGCATATCCTGGGTGAAATGAACAAGGCTTTATCAAGCACACGCGGCCAAATGTCTGATTTTGCACCGCGCATCATTACCTTCAAAATCGATCCCAGCAAAATTCGTGAAGTTATCGGCAAAGGCGGCGCAACCATACGCGGCATTACTGAAATAACCGGAGCCAGTGTTGATTTAACCGATGACGGCATCGTCAAGGTAGCTTCTGTCGATAAAGCCGCAGGTGAAGAAGCGCGTCGCCTTATCGAAGAAATTACCGCGGAGGTTGAAGTAGGCAAGGTTTATGAAGGTAAAGTTGCCAGATTAATGGATTTCGGCGCCTTTGTCACGATTTTGCCGGGTAAGGATGGTTTGGTACATATCTCGCAAATTTCAGATGAACACGTCGATAAAGTCAGCGACAGGTTGAATGAAGGCGATGTGGTGAGAGTTAAAGTGCTTGAAATCGACCGTCAGGGAAGGGTTAGATTAAGCATTAAAGAAGTGGATAAAGGATAGATCTATTTATCTGTTTTGAAAGAAAAAGGGGCCGAAAAGACCCTTTTTTGTGAGCAACGGCCATTAGACTGAGCTAACACCTGTATGGCTATAATGAAAATATTCAGAGTTGCCGGCCAGGATAGTTGACGCCGGACATCTACACACGTTGGCGTTTTAATACTCCCTGGTAGAGACAGGGGGAGTAATCTGCGTTAATACGTTTTGTGCCCGGATATCAGCGCCAGAAGGTAATTTTTCAAGGCTGTTGTCGATCCAGGCAGCAATATCTTTCAATGCCGCGGGTGCTTGTAAATCGCGCAATAGCATGTGATAACCATGCTGATAGAAAGCCACTGTTTTTTCTGTTTCATCTATAGCGAGAAATTTCTTTAAAAAGGTATAGGTCGGTTTCTTGGGAATAATTTCATCCTTTTCACCGTAAAGTATCAAAATATTTCCTTGTAACAATGATGCATTTTTAAATGCGGTATCCATCAAGTCGGTTAGTCCATAAAGAGTTTCAACCCGGGTCGCCTTGATGACTAAAGGATCCCGACCTAAGGCACGGAGCATTTCGATATTGTCCGAGGCCATGACACCCAGACCGTCGCCCGTTAAAGTTAGCCATGGCATACTATGCGCCATTATCCAAAGCAGGCTTCTTTGATACCAGGGCATGGTTGGACGCGCCCAAAGTGCCGGGGCAACAAGGATAATACCGTTTACATGCGGTTTATTGGCGTGACTTAAAATGGAAATAATGACCGCACCCCCCATACTTTCACCCAGCAAATAGAATGGTTGGTTTGGGTAGCGTTTTTTTAACAGACGCACTAAAACCAGTAAGTCGTCGGTAAGGGTTGCTTCACCAACCCATAAACCACGCCGTGAAGTTGCGCCAAAGCCTCTTTGATCATAAGCAAAACAGGCGATGCCCAGTTTGCTAAAATACTCTCCCGGTTGTTGAAAAAAATTACTGTAATCATTAAATCCGTGAAGCGCTATGAGTACAGCGCGTGTTTCGGTTTTGGGCAACCAGTGGCGTAAGGGCAGGTATGTGCCATCTTCGGTGAGAAAATAATTTCCGCTTATCTGTGCCGTCATTATTTTCCTGCCAGGTGGATAAGTCATAGGCATACAAGCACTTAATACAGTGAGTAACAAAAGAGCGATTATGGCATATTGCGTGTTCATGATGTCTGATAACTATTTGACCGTAAATGGCCTCAAGACTACAAATAAAATAGTTTGCCTGTTTCCTCCGAGGGTCTTCAGTGCTTGAGAAGTGAAGAATTATAGAATGTGTCGGTTTTGCTGTCATTGAAAATCAAATAAGAGACTTATTACCTGATCTAAATTCAATTTTCAAGTTATTTTAAGTGCGATTGCCCTGTTGAGGTAAATAGTCTTTGATGAAGCCCGTGGGGGGGATTTGTGTATAATGATTTATTTACGCAGGAGGTTTTAAACGCATGAGCGTGGTCGCTTTTGCTGTCAGGGCAATTGCACTATATACATAGTAACCTATTAATTTGTTGTGGATACAAGCCCATGTATGCAGGTGCAGATCTTTTTCCCTTCATTCCCTTTATCTTGACCATCTACTTTGTGAACTTTGGGGCTTTGATTGCCCTGAACAGATACTTTAATTTTACGGTTGACTGATGATTTTCCGCTTTCTAGGCGCTCAGTGGCTGGCCATTGCTTACATAGGTCTTGCTTCTTTCGGCCTAAGCATTCTGGTGGCGCGAACCTTGGGGCCGGATTTGTTTGGTGTTTATGCAGTGGCTCTTTCGCTTGGGGCGCTGGTAGCTATTCTAATAGATGGCGGTTTCAGCAAGTTGCTTCAACGTGAGGGTGCGCGAGGTAGCGCGGCGCTTGTGCAGGTAAGAGCAGCCTTGCCCGCACTGGCTTATGGGCATGCAATGATCGCTATTTTTGCACTGTCTGTTCTTGCAGTGGTGCTTTTTCCACGAAATAAAATGACCTCGCTTATAACGGTCTGGTGCTTTGGAGCGGCGGTATTGAATCAGTATGGACTTGCTATCCTGCGCGGAGACGGGAGGTTGGTGCGCGATGCCTCCTGGCAAATAGGTAACCGCACCCTTTCGGCAGTTTGCATGGCGGCGGCTGTGTTATTTCTCGGGGCGAGCCTGCCGTGGCACGTGTTGATGGCACAGTTTGTGGGTACTGCGGCTTTCGGCCTTTTTGTAACGCTTTTTTTAAGGGTACGGCCTAGATTTGTTGTTCCATCTACTGTTTACCGGGCAGTACTGCCGCTGGTGTGGCTGGATTTGGCATCGGCCGTATATTTCAGGTCTGATATGGTGTTGCTTAAGCTTTTGCATGCGCCGAATATCGAGGTCGGTCGCTATGGGGTGGCATACAGATTGGTCGAGGCCTTGATTTTACTGGCATCGCCAATAGGGTTAATCCTATTCCGTCATTTTCGGCAGGGTAGTGAGATGCCGGTACGGATGGTGAAGCAAATGCTGTTGCCGCCTATGGCCTACGCAACATTGGTTGGTAGTGCCCTGGCTTTGTTAATGTGGTTTTGTAGTGACACTATCGTTAGCCTGGCGTATGGACAAAGCTATCAGGGTACGGGTACACTGCTGGCAATTCTGGGCTGTTCACTGATTTTTATTTTGCCTAATGGCATACTGAATCAGGCCGCATTGGCGTTGGGTCTCGAGCGATGGTTTGCAGTTTCAGCTACCATCACAGCATTAACCAATGTGGTAGGAAATCTGTTGTTTATTCCGGTTTATGGCGCCATGGCATCAGCGTGGATGACGGTGTTGACCGAGGGGGTGCTGGGTTTTTGTGTTGCTCTGGGCGTTGGTTTACATTGCTGGCGTGCTGTAAACACCAAGGGAGATCGTTGAATTGAGTTTCTCGGTATTGCATGTGTATCGTACTTACTTCCCTGATCCTCCCGGTGGTTTACAGGAAGCGATACGCCAGATTGCGTTGGCAACGGGTGCACAGGGTATTACTAATACGATCTTCACGCTTTCGCCGCAGCCAGACCCAGCCATATTGTTGCGGCCGGAAGCGCGGGTTGTGCGCAGTCGCTCCTGGTTTGCTCCGGCTTCCTGCGATATAGGCGGCATAGCGTCATTCAAGGCCTTTGCGCACTTGGCCCGCGAAGTCGATGCGTTGCACTACCTATTCCCATGGCCTTTCTCTGATGTTTTGCACACAGTTACACGTCCGGATACACCAGCGGTACTGACATACATTTCAGATGTGGTTCGCCAGCGTTGGCTGGGTGCAGCTTACGCACCAATGATGTGGCATACCTTGCTGCAGATGCGCGTTATTGTGGCCAATTCGCCAGCCTATGCAAGAACCAGTCCGATATTGTCGCATCCCGACATTCGCGAAAAAATACGGATTATTCCGTTGGGGATTGAGGAAAGCTCATATCCAAAGGATGGCGATGATGCGGTTTTTAAACGGATAGGAGTAAATATAGGCGAGCCGTATTTTTTATTTATTGGCGTATTGCGCTATTACAAAGGCATACATTTTTTGGTGCGGGCCGCTAAGGCTTTGGGTGCCAAAGTGGTGATTGCCGGCTCCGGGCCGGAGGGTCCAAGCTTACAAACACTGGCAGCAGAGACCGGCGCAGATAATGTGGTGTTTGCCGGGCAAGTAACCGATGCAGAAAAGGTTGCGCTATTGAAGCGATGCTGGGCGCTGGTACTGCCTTCGCATTTGCGATCAGAGGCATATGGCATGGTGTTGGTGGAAGCGGCAATGTTTGGCCGGCCATTGATTTCTTGTGAAATCGGCACCGGAACCTCGTATGTGAATGCTCACGAAGAAACTGGCTTTGTCGTCGAGCCGGAGTCTCCAGAGGCCCTGGTATCAGCTATGAATACCCTTTTGTTAGATGAAACACTTTCTGCTCGAATGGGTACGGCTGCACGCAACCGGTATGAAAAGCTGTTCTCCGGGCCAGCGCTAGGCCAGGCGTACGCTGGGCTTTTCCGTGAGATTGCGGATTAAGCAAGGTTATCTGCCACGAAGAAAGGCAATGACCTTAATTGTAAAAGCTTCGTGGGAGATGGTCGCTTATAGTATTGGTATCGATATAAAAAGTAACATTCAGGTAAATGAGTTTTAGTAATGACCAAGGTATTAATAACCGGCATGAATGGGTTTGTGGGTAAGGCGTTGGGTGATGAACTGCTTGCTAAAGGCTTCAATGTCAATGGTGCAGTCCGGTCATCGGTGCAGGTTGATTTTCCGGATGCTATTAAGCAATTTGTTATTAAGGATATTGACTCCAAAACAGATTGGCAAAAAGCGCTGGAGGGTGTCGACGTGGTCATTCATTTAGCTGCCCGTGCGCATATAATGAAGGATACAGCTAGCGATGCCCTAGCGGAGTTTCGCAGAGTGAATGTTGAAGGCACCTTGAATCTTGCTCGTCAGGCGGAACAGGCAGGCGTGCGGCGATTCATTTTTATCAGTTCTATCAAGGTAAACGGTGAAACAACGCCTTTGGGACAGCCTTATACCGAAGCAGATAAGCCTGCGCCGGTTGACCCTTACGGCATGTCCAAGCGCGAAGCAGAAGATGCCTTGCGTCAGTTAGCCAGTGAAACGGCTATGGAAGTGGTGATTATTCGCCCGCCGCTGGTTTATGGGCCCGGCGTGAAGGCCAATTTTCATAGTTTGATCCATTGGTTGGATAAGCGTGTTCCATTGCCTCTGGGTGCGCTTCATAATCAGCGCAGTCTGGTCGCATTGGATAACCTGATTGATTTAATCATAACGTGTATTCATCACCCGGCCGCGGCTAATCAGACCTTTTTGGTTGGGGATGGCGAGGATCTTTCTACGACCGAAATATTGCAGCGTACAGCCGCTGCTTTAGGTAAGAAGGCATGGCTGGTGCCGGTGCCGATGCAAGTGATAATGTGCGGAGCAAGTTTGTTGGGAAAACGAGCAGTAGCACAAAGACTCTGTGGATCGCTGCAGGTCGATATTTCCAAGGCTCGCGATTTGTTGGGCTGGACGCCGCCGGTAAGCATAGACGATGCTCTGAACAAGACAGCGCAACATTATATGAAGTCCCGCAAGTGCTAAAGGTTGGCTGGATTTTTCTGATCGCCTTTATGGCTACAGCAGTGTTGACTGGGCTATTGCGCCGTTATGCACTGGCAGCCAGTTTGATAGATATTCCCAATGCGCGTAGTTCTCACAAGCTGCCGACGCCGCGCGGTGGTGGTGTGGCGATTGTCATTGTTTTTCTGGCAGGGCTTCCTGCTCTTAACGTGGCCGGGTTATTGGCTACAGAGGTAATGTGGGCTGTATTCGGAACCGGAGCATGGGTGGCTTTGGTGGGGTTTCTGGATGATCATGGTCATATTCCGGCGCGATGGCGGCTACTGGCCCATTTTATCGGGGCAGCATGGGGGCTTTTTTGGCTGGGGGGAATGCCTCCGTTAGTGATTGTTGGTTATACATTGGATTCTGGTTGGCTAGCCCAAATTCTGGGGATATTTTATTTGGTCTGGTTATTGAATCTCTATAATTTCATGGACGGTATAGATGGGCTGGCCAGTATTGAGGCGATTACGGTTTGCCTGGGCGGGGCGCTTTTGTATTTGGCAGGATCAGAAACCATTAATCAATGGTGTGCGCCAGTATTATTGGCTATGGCCGTCGCCGGTTTTTTATTGTGGAACTTTCCGCCTGCCAGGATTTTTATGGGCGATGCGGGTAGTGGTTTTTTAGGCATCGTGTTAGGGCTTTTTTCTATTCAGGCGGCTTGGGTAACACCAAAGTTTTTCTGGAGTTGGTTGATTTTACTGGGTGTGTTTATCGTGGATGCGACCTGGACATTGTTGCGCCGATTTGTGCGAGGTGAAAAAATCTATGAGGCGCACCGCAGTCATGCTTATCAATATGCGTCGCGCCATTATGGCTCACATAAGGCGGTAACTTTGGCTATTGGTGCTATCAATGTGTGTTGGTTAATACCTATATCGCTGTGGGTAGGACTAGCTGGACTGAATGGTCTGTTGGGGCTGGCGCTGGCTTATTTGCCGCTGGTGTTGCTGGTTATCTGTTTCAGGGCGGGTGCGAAAGAGCTGGAATGATGCAAACACGTGCACGGACCTGGTTTATAGAGCTTTCACGGCGGAATAAGGCGTTGATTTTAATCTGCGCTGATGTGTTTTTTACCGTACTTGCTCTCTGGACGGCTTTTTCTTTGCGTTGGGGGGTGCTGTATATTCCCAAAGGTAATGAGTGGTATCTGTTTGCAGCGGCGCCTTTTATTGCAGTGCCTATTTTTGTCAGATTAGGTTTGTACCGCGCGATTATTCGCTATATCGAGATTAGAGCGCTATGGACAATTATTCAGGCAACCACGCTTTATGCCCTAATTTTTGCGTTTGTCTTGTATCAGTCCGGTCTCAAGCTTATTCCCCGGACGGTCTCTCCGCTGAACTGGCTGATTGTGATGCTGTTGGTTGGCAGCAGCCGTTTTTTTGCGCGTTGGTGGTTGGGAGAGGCTTATTTTCGCGTGGTGGGCGGCGGTCGAAGTGCAGCAGATTTCCGAAAAAAAAATGTGGTTATTTATGGTGCGGGTAGCGCCGGTGTGCAACTGGCCTCTGCGCTATGGCATGGGCGTGAGTTTAGACCAGTGGCTTTTATCGATGACGATAAATTACTGCACAGAAGAAAGGTCAATGGCTTGCGGATTTATCCACTCAGTTCCTTGAGTTATTTGATAAAACGGCATCAGGTTTCAGATGTTTTACTGGCGATTCCCTCAGCGAAGCGAGCCCGTATTAGTGAACTAATACGCTTGCTGGAACCTTACGCCATTCATGTGATGTCAATGCCGGGGTTGGCTGATATTGCCCAGGGCAGAGTCACGGTAGATGCACTTCAGGAAGTCGATATTGCGGATCTGCTGGGCCGCGATCCGGTAGCGCCCGATCAAACGCTGCTTCGAGCCACTATAAGCGGCAAAGTGGTTATGGTGACTGGAGCGGGTGGCTCCATCGGGTCCGAGTTGTGCCGGCAGATAATCCAGTTACAGCCACTTTCGCTAATCCTTTTTGAGTTAAGTGAATTCGCTCTGTATGCCATAGAGAAAGAATTGAATCACCTGTTAACCAAGGCCAAAGGAGCAGGGCAAATAGAAATTATCGCCGTATTGGGTTCTGTTACCAACGCTGAACGTATTGAAAAGGTATGTAAGGCTTTCAAGGTACAAACAATTTATCATGCTGCCGCTTACAAGCATGTACCGATGGTAGAAAAAAACCCGGGTGAAGCAGTATGGAATAATATCTTTGGGACTCTTCATGCAGCGCAGGCGGCAATAAACGCTGAAGTTGAGCTATTTGTGTTAATTTCAACCGATAAGGCAGTGAGGCCGACTAATACGATGGGTGCGACCAAACGTTTTGCAGAACTGATTTTGCAAGCGCTCAGCGTGGAAGCGAGCGGTAAACATCACGACTGCATGGATGCAGGAGTTAGAGCAATGCAGGGAGCGATTGCCGGAACCCGCTTTACCATGGTGCGATTTGGTAATGTATTAGATTCATCAGGATCGGTGGTGCCATTGTTTAGGGAACAGATAGCAAGAGGCGGGCCGGTAACGGTGACCGATGCAAGAGTTATTCGTTATTTTATGACCATACCGGAAGCATCACAACTGGTTATTCAAGCGGGAGCGCTGGGCCACGGCGGCGACGTGTTTGTGCTGGATATGGGCGAGCCCATTCGGATTATTGATTTGGCAAAGAGAATGATTCATTTGAGTGGTTTGGAAATAAAGGACGAAGATCATCCGGCCGGTGAGATAGAAATTAGTTTTACCGGATTGAGACCCGGCGAGAAGCTTTATGAAGAGCTGTTAATCGGTGACAATGTTTCAGAGACCAGTCACGCAAGAATCATGCGTGCGCAGGAGCAGGTTATTCCCTGGGTTGAGCTGGAAAAAATGCTGTCGATATTGGAACAAGCAACGAGGAATGATGATTTTGAGCGAATCAGGGACGTGTTAAAGCGCGCCGTTTCCGGTTTTGTGCCGCAGTGTGAAATTGGTGATCTGTTGTGGAATCGTAGAGACACGATTCCTCAGTAGAAATGCATCCTTAATTTAGGCAAAAAAAACCTCCTAATGCGTTGCTGCATAAGGAGGTAAAAGCAAGCAGAGCATTATGAGGAGGATCTGCTTGGAGGTATAACACCAGGAGGTAGTTAATTTTTTAGCGCTTTGCTGTTCAGTTTTGCTCTCATTACAATGTTGCTATAAATAGCAGCGCCGGCAAATAAGACGGTTGAAATGATAAATTGTCCGGAAATAAAGCTCGAGATCCCGGCGATAAACATTAAGGCAATAATTATGTCTTTGTTGAAATTGTTCATTGATTGGATCCTGAAAAGTTAGAAGTTCTTTGTTGCTGGTTTACAAACTTTGTTGCGTTATTGCATGGTTCTTAGTATATCGTGTTATTTATAGGATACAATATACTAAATGATAAATTTATTATTTCTTGTTGAGAAACAATTTGTAATGTCAAGTTTTTTATTGATATGAATAAGACAAAAGGCGAAAGGCAAAAAGCGGAAGGCGGAAGGTACAGATGATAGCTTGTGTCTTTAGCCTTTTACCTGGTTTTTTATGGGGTTTAAGTGGATAAGTTAACGAGTATGAATGTTTTCGTTCGTGTCGCAAAAGCCGGAAGTTTTGCGGGTGGTGCTCGCGAGCTGGGGATTTCCAGAGCAATGGCGACCAAGCATATTATGCAACTTGAAGGCAGCTTGGGAACACGATTAATCAATCGTACTACACGCAGTTTAAGTCTGACTGATGTGGGTGTATCTTATCTTGAACGTTGTCAGCAAGTGCTGCTGGATGTTGAGGAAATGGAGTCTGCTGTAACGCATTTACAGACGGAGCCTCGGGGGGTTTTAAAAATCAGTGCTCCACCGGTTATTGGTGCTACCCATATTGCGCGTGCTGTGGCTGAGTTTTTGAAAATGTACCCTGATTTAATGATTGATATGGTTTTACAGGGCAGTCCGGGTGATTTGATTGATGAAGGCATCGATGTCGCTATTTATCTGGGGGCTTTAGATGATACCAGTATGGTTGCCAGGAAATTAGCCAGTTCGTCACTGGTTGTTTGCGGCTCTCCGGACTATTTGGAACACTATGGAATTCCACAGACACCGGAAGATTTGGCAGAGCATAGCTGTCTGGTCAATTGGGCGATTGCGCCACGGAATAAATGGAAATTTAAAAGTGAGACAGGGTATAAGGTAGTGCCTGTCTCCGGGCGAATGCAGGCTAATGCGGCACACGCGATTCGTATTGCTGCGATTAATGGCCTGGGATTGGTTATGTTGCCGACTTACGTAGTGGGCAGGGATATTGAAAATGGCACACTGAAAGTGGTATTGGGGAATTACCCATTGCCGCCTTTGGATATTCATGCAGTCTATCCGCATAGAAAGTATTTATCAACCAAGGTCAGAAGTTTTATGGACTTTTTACAGGCTTGGCTGGAACATCGCGTGAGTATGCCAGGAGCAGAATAATGGATGCTTTGATCGACAAATGGAACAAGATCTATAGTCAGCCTGGTCAGGAGAATTATTCCGCTGTACAGGTTCTAACCGAAAATGACTTTTTATTACCGGCGACCGGGACGGCTCTGGATGTGGCTTGTGGTCAGGGTGCTAATGCAATTTTTCTCGCTGAACAGGGGCTGGTAGTGACCGCCTGGGATATTTCTTCGGCTGCCATTGATAAATTAACGTCTTATTCAGTCTACAGAAAATTGAAGGTCAATGCTTGCCAACAGAAAATCACAGCTTATAGCTTTAGCGAATGCAGCTTCGATGTCATCGTTGTGAGTCGATTTCTTGACCGTACTTTAAGTGATGCGATAATAGGGGCACTTAAACCGGATGGATTGCTTTTTTATCAGACTTTTTCGCGCGAAAAAACAAGCCCGAAGCCGCCCAATAATCCAGATTATCTGCTTGGCTGTAATGAGCTGTTGGCGATGTTTTCATCGTTGAGGGTGGTTTTTTACAGAGAAAATGCCTTGGTCGGCGAACAGATGCGCGGTTTGAGAAATGAGGCTCAGTTTATCGGCCAGAAACGAACATAATGGGTTAATACGATGATAGAAAATTTAAATCCACGACAGGCCTGGGATTTGTTGCAGCAGAATACTGACGCCGTATTGGTCGATGTGCGAACAAAAGTTGAACATGCTTTTGTCGGCCATCCTCCAGGCGCCATTCATATTGCCTGGAAAGAAGCGCCTGACTGGCAGATCAACGCAAACTTTGTTGACGAAGTTAAAAAACTCGGGCCTGATAAAAGTGCACCGGTTTTATTGCTGTGCCGCAGCGGACAGCGTTCACTGGATGCTGCAAAAGCGCTTGAAGAGGCGGGTTACGAGCGGCTTATCAATATTATTGACGGTTTTGAAGGCTCCCTGGATGAGCATAAACATCGGGGTAATCTTGGCGGCTGGCGCTTCAATGGCTTGCCTTGGGTGCAGAGTTAATTTTTCTTCAGGTTGGATTAGGTTTGGCCTTGCCAACAAAAACTAACGCCTTGATGGAACTATCGCCATCCTCTCTTTGCACACGCTAAAGTTAAACCCGGCTTTATCTAGTACGGTGCAATCATACCCCTATTATGCTAAACAGAATGCGTAAAACGCATCTTACACTTATTTTATAAACCCTTAGAGAAAATACAAGTGATCGAAAATTTAAGAAACATCGCCATTATAGCTCATGTTGACCACGGCAAGACGACGCTGGTTGATAAGCTATTACAACAATCGGGTACGTTTGCCGCTCATACCAAAGTGACCGAGCGTATTATGGATTCCAACGATATTGAAAAAGAACGCGGCATTACCATTCTGGCAAAAAATACGGCGCTGGATTGGAACGGTTATCATATCAACATCGTTGACACCCCCGGCCATGCTGATTTTGGCGGTGAAGTAGAGCGCGTTTTGTCAATGGTTGATTCAGTGTTACTTCTGGTTGACGCAGTCGATGGCCCGATGCCGCAAACCCGTTTTGTAACCCAAAAGGCTTTTGCTTTAGGTTTAAAACCGATTGTTGTTATCAATAAAATTGACCGTCCGGGCGCACGTCCGGACTGGGTTGTCGATCAAACCTTTGATTTATTCGATCGCCTGGGTGCAACCGATGAACAGCTGGATTTTCCTATCGTTTTTGCCTCGGCTATTAATGGCTATGCCGGTTTGGAGCACACTATAACCGAAGGCGATATGACCCCGTTATTTGAAACGATAGTCGAAAAAGTCAGCCCGCCGCCCGTTGATATGGACGGTCCTTTTAAAATGCAGGTTTCCAGTCTGGACTACAACACTTATGTCGGCGTCATTGGTATTGGCCGGATTCAGCGCGGCAGCATCAAACCCAGCCAACCATTGATTATTGTCAATCGGGAAGGTGTCGAGCGCAAGAGCCGCATGTTGCAAATTTTCGGTTTTCATGGCCTGGAGCGTGTAGAAGTGCCTGAAGCCCGCGCCGGCGACATTATTGCCTTTGCCGGCATTGAGAAGCTTGAAATCTCCGATACAATCTGTCATCCCGATGCAGTAGAAGTCATGCCCCCGTTATCGGTGGATGAACCTACCGTGACCATGACGTTTCAGGTCAATAACTCACCCTTTGCCGGGAGAGAAGGTAAATATGTCACTACCCGGCAAATACGCGACCGGCTCGACAAGGAACTGCAACATAACGTCGCCTTAAAAGTTGAAGACACAGGAGACCCCGATAAATTTAAAGTATCAGGCCGTGGCGAGTTGCATTTGTCCGTTTTGATTGAGAACATGCGCCGCGAAGGTTTTGAGATGGGCGTATCGCGTCCGGAAGTAATCATTAAAGAAATTGATGGTAAAAAGTGCGAACCCTATGAAATGGTCACCATTGAAGTGGAAGAAATCCACCAGGGCACCATCATGGAAAAAATAGGTGAGCGTAAAGGCGATTTAACCAATATGGTTCCCGACGGCAAAGGCCGCATTCGTCTGGAATATATGATGCCTTCACGCGGCCTGATTGGTTTCCAGACCGAATTTATGACGGCAACATCAGGCTCCGGTCTGCTCTACCATGTGTTCGATCATTACGGCCCGATGAAACCGGGTGAAGTCGGCAATCGTCAACGCGGCGTGATGATTTCAATGGTTGCAGGCAAGGCCGTCACTTATTCATTGCATCCCTTACAAGAACGCGGCGAATTGCTGTTAGTCAATGCCGATGAAGTCTACGAAGGCATGTTAGTGGGCCTGCATTCCCGCAGTAATGATTTATGCGTCAACCCCTGTAAACCGAAACAATTAACCAATGTTCGCGCCTCAGGCACCGATGAAAGCCTAGTGCTGGCACGGATTCAGAAAATGACGTTAGAACAGGCATTGGAATTTATTGCTGAAGATGAACTGGTTGAGGTTACGCCAAAGTCCATCCGTCTGCGTAAGAAGCTGTTGACTGAAAATGAGCGGAAGAGAGCGGCTAAGAGTTAAGATTGTAGGGGCAATCCCTTGTGGTTGCCTTGCTAGTTCCCAAGCTCTAGCTTGGGAATTTGATTGTGGAAGCTCCAGCTTCGCTTTCGTGGTTCCCAATCCGGAAACTGGGAACTAGTAGAACCCGACGCTGGTTGTGTTATGCCAAGGCTGCTCAATTCGCCATGCTTTATCGAAAACAATAAAAAAGGGGATACGATGTCTTACAACGCGACAAATATTCGTGATGTTGTTGAATTCATAAATAGAAAGTATTTCTTGCCAGCAATACAAAGACCATTCGTTTGGGAACCAGAGCAAATTGTTGCTCTTTTTGATTCCCTTATGAAAGGTTATCCAATCAGTTCATTTCTATTTTGGGAAATAAAACCGGAAAATAGAAAAAATTGGGATATTTATGATTTTATAGAGAATTTTAAATATGGTTCAACCCATAATCAGCTCGTAGAGCCTGATGGAAGAGAATTAACTTTGGTATTAGATGGACAGCAGCGACTCACATCGCTTCTTATTGGATTGAGAGGAAGCTATACAGTAAAGTTAAAGCATAAGCGTTGGGATAGTCCAGGTGCATGGATCAGACAGCGGCTTTATCTTAATTTATTAAAAGATCCAGGTAATGATGATGAAACGGATGATCTAGGCGTAACCTATGGATTCAAATTTTTTGCGGAAGCTCCTCAAAACTCAGAAATGGCTTATTGGTTTAAAGTTGGTCAAATTCTTGATTTTGATGATGAAGATGCCTTTCATAATACCAAAGATGAGCTTGTCGATTCACTTCCTGGCGCGCTAACAAGAGATGCGGAAAGAATATTTAGGAAAAATATAGAACGACTTTACAGATTGATTTGGAAAGAAGAAGTCATTTCTTATTACACCGAGAGAAATCAGTCGTATGATCGAGTATTAGATATTTTTATTCGAGCGAATGATGGTGGAACGAAATTAAGTAAGTCAGATTTACTTCTTTCTATGATTACCTCCAAATGGAACGGAGTGAATGCTCGAGAAGAAATTTATCAATTCGTCGATTATATTAATGATGAATTAGAAAGGAAAAACTCATTTGATAAGGATTTTATCATGAGGTCATGCTTGGTCGTATCTGATCTCGATCAACGATATAAGATAAATAATTTTACTTCTAAAAACTTATCGATTATTCAAAATAATTGGGGGAATATAAAAGCTTCAGTCGAAGCTACATTGAGGCTTATTAATCGATTTGGAATTGATCGGGATACATTGAGTAGTGCCAATGCTTTGATGCCGATTATTTATTATGTTTCAAAATTAGATGGTAGAAAATTGGATGGAACTACCCCTTTTGACACCCAAAATTCTGAACGTATCAGGAAATGGCTTATCGGTGCCTTGTTGAATAATGTGTTCGGAGGCACCTCTGATCAAACAATCGGGATATCCAGAACTATTGTCAAAGAGGCATTAAAAAGTGGTGATTACTTCCCGTATAAAGCCCTAGTTGCTGGGTTAAGAGAAAAAGGTCGTATTTCTGATTTCGACAACGGAAATATAAATACAGTTTTAGATACAAAGTTTGCTCAAAAGAAAACGTTTTTAGCAGTGTCTCTCTTTTATGATAATCACAATTGGGGATCAACTTTTTTGCATGTGGATCACATTATTCCAAGATCATTATGTACCCGACAAAAACTTGTTCAAAAAGGACTTAATGAATCACATATTGAAAAAATCATTACCTCGGTTGATAAAATAGGAAATTTACAACTTTTATTAGGTAGGGAAAATCAAGAAAAGTCTAACCAACCGTTTGATCAATGGATTCAAACCAGATCAAATGAGTTTTTGAGCACAAACCTAATTCCTCCTGATCAATCATTGTGGGCAGTGGAAAACTTATCAGAATTTGTTATAGCCAGGGAAAAATTAATAAGTCAGAGATTAAAAAATATAGGTTTCTCAGAACCAGAGTTCGAAAGTGAGGAGACCTAAGAATGAAGTTTGAATTTACATCAGAAAGAATTTTCAGTGATCTATATACAAAAAATAAGGAAGGTGAATTTGTGTATCCTCATGAGAAATCAAAAAGAGGCTCGGACAATAAAGGATTAGAAATTACATTAACTGGTAAAAAAGTGGATTACCATATTGTAGGAATTGAGCAATTTATCGAACATATTGCAAATGGTGATTTTGACGAAATTGGAAGAGTAAGAATGAAGCCAAATTTTCCCAGCGAATTTTTTT
Organism: Methylococcaceae bacterium; assembly: GCA_024636875.1. Classification (GTDB taxonomy): domain Bacteria; phylum Pseudomonadota; class Gammaproteobacteria; order Methylococcales; family Methylomonadaceae; genus JAGXGJ01. The sequence continues at coordinate 38,289 of JAGXGJ010000024.1, forward strand.
GCGTTTCTATTTTATGGTGACATGGTGTTCATTGTTGGCATTGGCGGTTTGCTATCGCGAAACCGCCCTACGGTTTTACGGTTCTACTCTACATTAAGATAATGAGCACCGTTCAAGAACTTAAAATGGCTGTTTCACAACTGTCTGCTAACGAACTTATGCAATTTTCAGAATGGTTTGAAGAGTTTGTGGCTGATCAATGGGATAAAAAGATTGAGGCTGATATTTTGGCTGGTCGTTTGGATGCTGCTGGCAAGCGTGCTGATGATGAGTTTCTCGCTGGTCGCGCAAAGCCCTGTAATGTGTATTTTATGCACCAATCTCGGTTATGATAGATAAATGGTGCGTATAACGCACCCTAGTGTGCCCGGCATGGGCTAAAACTTGTTATCTGAAAGGAGATAACCGGAAGTAGTAACGACAACCGTAGCGAAACGCAAGGGGGAAGCCGTGAGGTCAGCCTGAAAGAAGCGCGTAGCAAATGCACGACCGTAGG
>JAGXGJ010000142.1 GCA_024636875.1 Methylococcaceae bacterium
GCCAGTACAACCGAGTGAACAGCAGCGTTTTCAGTCTTTCCTTATGTGAACGTCGCATTTCTCCGGATTGGCAACAACGCTTCGGCTATCCCTTATTATTGTTAGAGAGTTTCGTCGATCCTCGGTTGTTTCATGGCACGATTTATCGTGCCGCCAACCGGGTGCATGTGGGCGATACCCGTGGCTTCCGTCGAACTCGCCAAGGCTATAGTCCTATCTCTCAACAGCCCAGGCAGATATTTATTCGACCCTTGCAAAAGTGTTCTCAAGCCCCCGATTGTCACAATCTATTCTTGACCCTTATTATTGCTACGGAGCACCCAAAATCATGTTAACGGCTGATCATATGCGCACTTTATCCGAGTTCTTTTTTGACATTCCCGACCCACGTTGTAAGCAGGGGCAACGCCATTCCTTACCTTGTGTTCTCGCCATCTCAGCGGGTGGGGTGCTGTGTGGTATGGAGGGCTACAAAGCGATTAGTGGCTGGGCGGAAGACTTGGGACAAAAAGCGCGCGAACGTTTTGGCTGCCGCAAACGGAACGGCTATTATTCTGTGCCCAGTCGTAGCACTTTCAGAGAAACCTACACCTTGGCGCATGGCCGCATTGAGTCACGCTCGATTTGGACATCTACGCTGTCTATGCAGATTTGCCACTGGGTTGATTAAATCCATTAGTAAAGACAGTGTTGCAGCCACCATCGAAAAGCTGGCGCGTAATGTACGACGGGTATTTGACTACCTACGAATGACAGAGAACTCTAGAAAAATTATTTTGCGATGCCAAAGTCAAGAAGTTTAGAACGGTTTCGCCGTGGCCCAAGACACTTACACTTGATATAATAAAACCTGATTAGCAAGATGCTTCAGCTACTCGCAGGAACCGTCATACCGGCAGGGATTGCCGGTATCTAGGCTACAAGGATGTAATTTCAGTATGCCATCCTTGGCTTCTGGATTCCGGCAATCCCTGCCGGAACGACGTTCCCTTTAGGTTTTGCGCCTTGACTGAAGATTCTTGCTAATCAGGTTAGCGTTTGCATCCGTGCAGCCTGGACCCCGGCAATCCATGCCGGGGTGACGATTCTTGAGGACTTCCTGGACTCCCCCGGTTTCGTTTTGGCTGAAGCTTGTGGGTAACCAGGTAATAAAATATCAGGACATACAACCTTCAAATTGGCGTCCCTCACCATTGCCGCATTTAACCACCCTATATACATAAAATAATAGATGACCTTTTTTTCTTCTCAAGTTAGCCACGCTGCCGCCACCGACAGAATTCTGACTATCAAGTCAAAGCACTGGATTCTGATTTTTTCCTTTATTTTCTGCGCATATATGCTATTCGCTCATCTGGGAGGGTTGCCGTTAATCTCGCCGGACGAGGGACGCAACGCCGAAGTGGCAAGGGAAATGAGCCAGTCCCATTCCTGGCTGGTGCCAACTTATAACGGGCTAACCTATCTCGATAAGCCGGCTTTTTACTTCAAGACCATCGCACTGTCTTTCTCATTGTTCGGTGAATCGGAAGCTGTCGCGCGGCTATCTTCCGCTTGCTTTGGCTTTATACTGCTGGTGGTGATGTTTCTGTTTTGTCAAAGAGTGTATAACCAGCGCACAGCAATTCTTGCCATACTCATCGTAGCCACGACACCGCTTTACATAGTGTTTTCCAGGTTTGTCATTTTTGACATGTCGCTGGCCTTTTTTGTGTGTTCAACCATTTTTGCCTGCTATCTGGCGGAGGAGTGCGAAGAAAAACAGCGAATTCGCTGGTATCTGATTGGCGCTTTATCGGCCGGACTCGCAACATTGATTAAAGGCCCTGTGGGCTTTATTCTTCCCACTTTGGTGGTCGCCGTCTTTAATGGTGTTGAAGGACGGCTGGGGGCGATGAAGCGTGTTTTCGCTCTGCGCAATTGGGCTGTTTTTCTGGCTATTGTGCTGCCTTGGTTTATCGGGCTGTCGCTGCTTCGGCCCGACTTCCCTTATTATGGCATTATGAGGGAATCACTTGCCCGCTTTACTACCAGCGAGTTTCACCGTACTGCTCCCGTCTATTTTTATGCGCCCATCATTGCGGGCACTTTTTTTGCATGGAGTCTCCTGCTGCCGGAATCCATCATTGCAGCCTGGCGGGAAAGGAAGCGCTGGAATCGCGCTGATTGCCTGTTTGTTGTCTGGGCCATCGTCGTTGTGTTGTTTTTTTCGGTTTCACAGTCGAAATTACCCGGCTATATTCTTACTGCGGTGCTGGCTCTCGGCGTCCTGACTGCGCGTGTTTTCTCTGCGGCGCTGGACAACAGTAAGGGGCAGTGTGCCAGGATCGCCCGGCACGGGACGATAACGCTACTGCTGTTAAGTACAGCAGCGGCTTTATTATTCGGCATGATTGCTGTTGATCCTGAACTAATCGGAAGCATATTTCAGTTTAAGCATGAGAAATTTAATCTTTTTATATCTGCGTTCCTGCCAATGGCGATAACGTTTGGCATAGTTGCGCTTCTTTCTGGACTCGCTTTCTGGACTCAGAACATGCGATTGGTATTAGCTGCCTTCATGAGTTTTCCTCTGCTTTTACTGACCGTCAATTTTGATGTTTTGGCTCTCTATGCACAAACCCGCTCTTCGCGCAGCCTGGCCGAACAGATCCCGGAAACATTACCTCCGGCGACCGAACTGGCTTGTATGGCATGCCTGCCCCACGGGCTGCCGTTTTATCTGAAACGACTGGTGACTGTCTGGAGCCGTGACGGCAAGGAACTGAGCAGCAATTATGTGGAATTTACCTTGAATTCTGGCAAGCCCTGGCCAGAAGGTATTGTGCCGTTGGCGCAATGGAGTGATTGGCTCGCCAGCCGCACTCACCCCGTTTATCTGCTTGCCAAGAAGGATCAATTGACAGTTCTTAAGACAATCGCGGCGGAGCGAGGCGCTAAAGTTGAAAAGTTGGGATTCGACTACTGGGCAGCCCTGTTGCCCACGCCAAAAGGGAATTGATATGTGCGGCATTTGTGGCTTGGTTGTGCCTGAGGGAGCGGCGGATGGTAATTCGATGCAGCAACAGGTTAACCGGATGGTTGACGCGTTGATGCATAGAGGCCCCGATGACACCGGCATTGACGGCGATCCTTCGACAGTTTTTGGGATGACTCGCTTGGCTATTCGGGGTTTAAACGACGGCAAGCAACCGATTGTTGACCATGGCAGTGGTGTGATGATGGTCTGCAATGGCGAGATTGATAACCACCACGAGCTGCGTGCGTGGCTGCATGAACGTGGCCGGATAGTTGAGCAGAGTACTGATGTCGCAGTAATTCCAGCCCTGTATCTGGAACTGGGTGAGGCTTTTGTGGAACGGCTCAAGGGCGCCTTCGCTATCGCAATCTGGGATCCTCGCGTAAAAAAACTGTTGCTTGCCCGCGACCGGGCTGGCGAACGTCCGCTTTTTTTCTCTGTCAACGAAGGCATCATTGCTTTTGCCTCGCTGATAGCGGCGTTGCCATCATCAGGTTCAGTCAACCTTAATATCAGTATGAATGCTGTGCATGGTTACCTGCAATCCGGTTACTTTGTCGCGCCTGAAACACCCTTCGTCGATATTCAAAAAGTGCTGCCGGGAGAATTGCTGACGATAGATGCCATTGGCATTCAGCGCAGACGCTATTGGCGATGGAACGCGGCGCAAACGCCCAAACAGAGCGGTTCTTTGGACGCGTTTGACGAAATTTTTCGGGAGTCTGTGCGGCGGCAAAGCGAGGTTGACGTCGATTTTGGCCTGTTTTTAAGCGGCGGCCTCGATTCTTCTTTAATTACGGCCGTAACCCGATCCATTCGCCCGGAAAAAACACTGAAAGCCTACAGTCTTCGCTTCAGCGAAGCCTCCTATGACGAAGGGCATTATGCCGAACAAGTGGCAAACAAGTTGGGGGTCGAGTTTGTTCCTGTCTGGGTGCGCCCCGAAGATTTTCCGCCTACCATCGCCAAACTGGCCCGGCAGGTCGGCGAACCGCTTGCCGATCCTGCCTGGGTGCCTAGCGCACTGTTGGCCAGACGGGCTGCGCAAGATGTGCGTGTAGCGTTGGTCGGCGAAGGCGCGGATGAACTTTTCGGCGGCTATCCGACATACTTTGGCGCAGGTCTTGCCGGTCATTATGCGCGGCTTCCTGGCCCAGTCCGGGCGCTTGTACGACGCGTGGTAGAAAACTGGCCCGCGAGCGATAAGAAAGTAACTATCCCGTTTCTGCTTAAACGCTTTATTCAGGGCGATGAGCTGGATTTTCTTGGTCGTCATATACTCTGGACTTCCTGCCTATCACCGGTGATTCTGAAGCGCCTCGGTGTAACGCCCCCGCCGCTTCTAAAGCCAGTCAGTTTATCAGCAGCGATGCTGGATCAATTACAACAACATGATCTGGAAACATCACTGGCGGAAGGCTTATTGACCAAGGCCGACCGTGCCAGCATGAAATCGGCGCTGGAACTGCGCGCGCCTTATCTCGATCAGGAAGTCATGGTATTCGCCGCCTCGCTCCCGGAAAAGGAACGGATTGATCGCTTGCAAACCAAGGTATTTTTAAAACAGTACGCCCTGCGTTACCTGCCAACAGATATCGTGCACCGCAAAAAGCGGGGGCTTTCGGTGCCTTTGAGCAGCTGGTTGCGCGAACCGCTATATGAATGGGCGAAATCGAAATTGTCCTCGCCCTTGCTGGATCGGGTTGGCGTTAATCGTTATGCAGCGCTGGAACTTTTGCAGGAACATATGCAGCGCAAGGCTGATCATGCTCGAGCGATCTGGACAATCATTGTCCTTAGCGAATGGCTGGAGTGGGTATCAGACCTTGAAGACAGGAATTAACTGTAGTTGTGGCGATGATTCTAGCCGATGCTTGCGTTTTTCCGTTGTATCTGAGTCAGAATCCACTTCAATGACAGCGTCAAAAAGAAGAAAGCGCCGGTGGCAACGCCAAGATATTGTGCAAGATGAGATATATCGGCTTGTAGGGCGCCGGCGCCGATAAGCGTCGCAGTAACGCCCAGAGGAAGAAACCCCAATGCCGTGCCGATCCAGAAATCACTATGGCTGACCGCACTCAGTCCCAACAGGATGTCGTTATAAAGACCACTAATGGGTAACTGTCTCATCAGTAATACATAGCGCCATCCCCTCGCCTGGGTGGAATTCGATAAGGCGGCAATCTTCGGGAATTTTTGCTGTACAAATTCACGGCCACTCCAGCGAGCAAAGATAAAAGGCATATAGGCTCCGAGCACTGTTCCTATATGACTCCAGACAAATCCCCAGCTAAAGCCGAACACCATTCCAGCTAATGAGCATAATAACAGACGGGGCATGCCGACGGCGGTGAGTAAAGCGGAACCCAGAGTAAATACCGCCGGTGCAGCATAACCTGTTTCCGCCAGCCATGATTTAATTTGAGAACCCTGGCTCAGCACATCTTTTAATGGCATGGAATAAATTAAAAGACTGCAACCTGCCACAGCGAAAAAAAGCATGACAAAGGCGATTTTTCTGGATATGGTATTTTTTGAGTTAACCATTATTTACCTGACAAAAATAACCGAGAGTTGTCTTAATTGGAGAAATTACTTGTTTTAAGAATGGAAGCGACGTCATGCAAGACCAACAGTCGTTTATAAAATAAAGAAATAGTATCACAGTGTAGACAGCATAGCGCAACGCAAAATCGCAGCAGAGTATAAATATCAGCATAATTATACTGGTTCCTGGCAGCTTAACTGCAAAAATCCTTGGCATGCTTGATTTGCGATTACGCTGAAATAAGCACAAATAAATTCAATAAGGCGCAGTGGTTAGCCTTCTCAAAAACAACTATAAATTGTTTCCCTGCTATTTTTTCAAATATCGGTGGGTACATTCCCTGATACAATAATCTCTGAACCAGAAAGTCAGACTGCAAAATTATAATTAATAAATCCATGAGCAAAAATATGATGAAACAGAGTGGAATCAATTTTCCTCAGACACGCATGAGAAGAATGCGTTATAACGATTTTTCCCGTCGTTTAATGCGCGAAAACTGCTTATCCGTTGATGATCTGATTTACCCGATGTTTGTTACTGAAGGCGCCAATCAACGAGAACCCATTTCATCAATGCCGGGTATAGAACGGATTTCGTTGGACTTGCTGCTGTCAGAAGCTCAAGAAATTTATCATCTCGACATCCCTGCGATTGCGCTGTTTCCTGTCATGCCGGCAGATAAAAAATCAGACAATGCCGCCGAAGCTTATAACCCTGATGGATTGGCTCAACGCAGTGTGAGAGCGCTGAAAAAAGCCTTTCCTGATTTGGGTATTATTACCGATGTCGCCCTGGATCCTTTCACATCACACGGACAGGATGGGCTTATAAATCAGGACGGCTACGTTATTAATGATGAAACCATCGACGTCTTGGTCAAACAGGCCTTGTCGCATGCTGAAGCAGGAGCCGATATTGTCGCGCCTTCGGATATGATGGACGGCCGTATTGGTGCAATAAGACAGGCACTGGAAGCGCAAAACAATATCAACACGTTAATCCTTGCTTATTCTGCCAAATATGCGTCCAGCTTCTATGGCCCGTTCAGAGACGCGGTGGGCTCTGCGGGGAACCTGGGAAAAAGCAATAAATACAGCTATCAAATGGATCCGGCTAATTCTGATGAAGCTTTGCGCGAAATCCAGCTGGATTTACAGGAAGGTGCGGATATGATCATGGTTAAACCCGGCATGCCTTATCTGGATATTATTCGCCGGATCAAAGACCAATTCGGTGTACCCACTTTTGCCTATCAGGTTAGCGGCGAATATGCCATGATTAAAGCCGCCGCCATCAACGGCTGGCTGGATGAAAAACAGGTTGTTTTCGAATCTTTGTTAGCGTTTAAACGCGCGGGCAGCGACGCCATCCTGACCTATTTTGCCAAGTCTGTAGCTCAGTGGCTGCAAAAATGACATCGATAGACCGTTATGCTGTCTTTGGCTGCCCCATCAAACACAGCAAATCACCGCGCATTCATCAGATTTTTGCCGAGCAAACGGGACAAGTGCTTGAATATAGCGCACAAGAAGTTCCCGCTGAACAATTTTCATCAGCTGTGGCGACATTTTTCGCCAATGGCGGCAAGGGCTTGAATTGCACTGTACCACTGAAAGAACTCGCCTGGGCTTATGCCGATAAAAAAACAGAACGCGCTCAACTGAGCAAAGCCGTTAATACGCTGGCGTTGCTGACGGATGGTTCTATTCTGGGCGATAATACCGATGGTATAGGCTTGGTAACGGATTTAGCGGCCAATCATGCCATCACGTTGACTGGAAGCAGAATCCTGATTCTTGGCGCGGGGGGGGCAAGCAGAGGCATTATAGCCCCCATTCTTGAACAATCCCCACAAGCCATAGTGATCGCTAACCGGACGATTGATAAAGCAGTCAATCTGGCTGTTGAATTTCACGATAAAGGTTCCATCACAGGCTGCGGCTTTAGCGATTTAAAAAACCGGCAATTTGATTTGCTTATAAACGCAACATCAACAAGTTTAAGCGGCCAACTACCGCCATTGCCTGAAGATTTACTCGCAACAAATGGTGTATGCTATGATCTTGCCTACAGCAATGAGCCGACAGTTTTTGTGCGATGGGGACTGGAAAATCAGGCTTTTAAAAGCCTGGATGGCTTGGGGATGCTGGTCGAACAGGCTGCGGAAGCCTTTTTTATCTGGCGCGGCGTGCGCCCAAAAACCCGGCCTGTCATCGAGTTGCTGAATTCAGAACGAAAACATACTTACAACACCCTAACTTCATGAATCTTTATCCCTTACTTCGTCCCTTGTTATTTTCTTTAGTACCGGAAACGGCCCATGAAGTCACGCTTAAGTTGCTAAAGGCAGCACATGTTTCCGGTTTGGGAAAACTGATCTACCCGGCAATTAAAGACAAGCCTGTGAAGGTAATGGGACTAAGCTTTAAAAACCCTGTCGGCCTTGCGGCTGGCATGGATAAGAACGGTGATTACATAGATGCGTTGGCGGCATTAGGTTTTGGCTTTATAGAAATAGGTACAGTGACGCCGCGTCCTCAGCCGGGCAACCCGAAGCCGCGCTTGTTCAGGCTGCCGGAGCAGCAGGCGATTATCAACCGGATGGGCTTTAATAATTTGGGGCTAGACCACTTGCTGAAGCAGGTTAAACAAAGCAGCTACACCGGTGTTTTGGGCATAAATATAGGCAAGAATTTCGACACTCCGATTGAAAATGCGGTAGATGATTATTTAATCTGTTTACGCAAGGCTTATGCGTCTGCGACTTACATCACTATTAATATTTCTTCACCAAACACCAAAAACCTGCGCCAGTTGCAGCAGAGCGGTGAAATCAAAAGTCTGCTTGCGGCTTTAAAAGAAGAGCAACTCAAGTTGCAAAGTGAGCACGGGAAATATGTTCCTTTGGCTTTAAAAATTGCGCCCGATTTGAACAGCGATGAAATAAGCCATATTGCCAGGTTGTTGCCGGAATTTGAAATAGACGGCGTGATTGCCACCAACACGACTATCGCTCGCGATATGATCGCAGACCATCCACTTGCTGATGAAGCAGGCGGCTTGAGTGGCGCGCCGGTTAAAGACAAAGCCACTGCCGTTGTGCGGCTATTGGCGGCTGAATTACAGGGCAAAATCCCGATCATTGCGTCGGGCGGTATTTTAAATGCAAGCGATGCTCAGGAAAAACTGGCAGCAGGCGCGAGTCTGGTGCAAATTTATAGCGGCCTTGTTTATCGCGGTCCGCAGTTGATAGAAGATATTGTTAAAAGCTTATAATTTGAAAAGGGCGGTCAGTCCAAATCCATCTCGAACAGTGTCGATATTTTAACCCATCTTCGTGACTCCAGCCTCCCTAAGCTATTGATTTTTTATTGTCAGCGGATTTCAACTCAAAAAAGTCTTTTAAAATCAATGGCATTTTTTAAGTACTCTCCGTAGTGCCATCAATTATAGGCGATGTCTTGATTTTTTCCGGATTTGCGCCATGCTAAAGCCATGGTAATTATTCAGACCCCTTAACTAAAGGAAGTCTCGGCACAGAAAACCCCGCACGCCCTTGACGAATTGCCGCCGCCAAATAAATCCAGGGCGACTGTTTTGGCGAACACGGCATGTTTCAATAACGCTAATCAAAATAGCCAAAATTCTCGTGCCGTCTTCGGTTCGTGTGCCATGACAAATACTTCTTAAAATCACTTAATGAAGTAATGCCTGTTCAGCCTCATTGTTGGTCAGCGGTAAATGCGGATGTGCCAAGACCTGAAAAATGGCCCCCAGTCGTTGAGCATTTCTCTGGCCAATGAAACAGTCTGTGGGGGATGGTGTGGGAGCGTCGCCCACGACGCGACTTGGACATCCAGAGTGATTGATCGCGTCGAGGGCGACGCTCCCACACCAAAAACCCCGGACTACTATCAAATAGGAAAATGTTGGGCTGCCAAAAAGACGGCAACCCAACCTGCAAGACTTATTTGGCAAAGCGTTTACGCATATTTTTGAAGCGTGTGACAAGTTCATCGCGCATCAACTTTCTGCCTATGGTGTGACGTGTTCCTCGCATCAATCCGGCCACCTGATCACTTGAACTTCGAATAGTCGAGAAAAAAAGTGTGCCCTTGTTGGATATAGTGTATGCGCCGGATATCGCCTGAGCGACATTGTAGGAATGCCCCACAAAAAACTCTCGTCTCAATATAGTCAGGTTGACAGGGCTGCGCTCTAAAATACGGTGTTCCAGCACGAAGGTTGGACGCTTTTCAACTTTTCTTTTAACCCAGAAGAAACCATGCTCAATGCGTCGCGATTGATTTTTAGGGTAGTCGAGGAAAGTGCGATAGAGTCCGGGGGCATCTTTGGCCAGAAGCTTTGAGGCCTTGGTCATGGCTTCCAGATCACCCGCCGCACTGGTTTTGGCTCCCTTTCCGCGGTCATAAGGGGCAACCCCACGTATACCCGATTTAAGATAGGCTTTCATGCGCCCGGCCAGAATTTCACGATAAACTTTGGACAGCGCTTTGGTCGAAGTTCGCCCGGAGTTTATGGACGCCCTGAGCCTGGCAATTTCTTCGGTGGACAGATTGAACGCGTCGCCTCCGGTAAATTTTCTCAGTTGCTTAAGTTCGCCTGAGTCCGCTGACGTAAATTTTGCTTTCGACAAACTCGCTTCAATCTTGAGCGGATCAATACGACCTGAAGCAATCACATTGGTATCGGCTGCAAAGACGCGTTCGGAAAGTGCAAGGTCGGCGACTTTATAAGTGTGTATAGGCGCGTAGATGGCAAACGATTCGGCCAGCATTTTGTCTGTCGTTTCGGGCAGATCAGCCGTTATGACTTCTCCAGCCAACAGTTTTTTCTCATCTTCCGGTTTGAATCCGAGGCTGCTTGCAATGTTTGAGAGTTCACCGAAGTCTCCGTAGGCGTATCCGCTCACAGCGACAAACAGCAATACCAGAAAAAATCGGGGATTAAGAAAAAGCACGCACATGAATAGCCCTGGATAATTCAATTGATTAATTATGTTTTCTGTAGATGTAGAGTACCAGAGTTACAGTCAATCTGATTAGAATGAATCTTCAGCTAGCCACCAAAACCGTCGTTCCGGCATGGATTGCCGGATTCTGGAGGCCAAGGATGGCTTGCGAAGCCTACATCCATGCAGCCTGGATACCGGCACAGATATGTCTGGAACAGATTTGCATTAACCCGAAGGGCGCCAGGAAGGATAGCCTGAACCGACCCGCTAGAGCGCGAAGCGAATCCATGCCGGTATGACGCTGCCTTCGTTTAGCTGACGTTCCTTGCTAATCAGCAACATTAAATTTGATCTTTCCGATTGCGTCCCCTGCCCGATTTCATTTTGAAGCATGGCAGTATTTTGAAGACGTGTCGGTAAAGACTTTACAATATTTAAGTCGTATTAATCGATAGTGTGCTGATTCAGTTCCGTATGCCAGTCGGTTACAATGGGTCATTTCATCTTAACTTATCAATTGCTGACACCAAAATGAACAACTCGATTATTTATGCGCTTGATTTTGATGGCGTTATCTGCGACAGCGCGGTTGAAACTGCGATAACGGGCTGGAAAGCGGCCGGCAGCATCTGGGGCGACATGCCCGAGGCGGTTCCTCAAACGAAGATTGATCGATTCCGGCTAATAAGGCCGAACATAGAAACGGGCTACGAAGCTATTTTGGCAATGCGCCTGCTCTATCTGGGGGAAACTATAGAATCGCTTGAAAGCGGCTATAGCGACAAAATCCAGGCCTTGTTAAAAGAGGCCCAGGCCACCGTTGACGACCTGAAAAAACTGTTTGGAGAAACCCGGGATATCTGGATTGCTAATGATTTAACCGACTGGATAATGATGAATCCGTTGTTTCCCGGCGTAGCAGAAAAGCTGAGAATGCTTGGGCAGCAGTATCCCTGGTATATCGTCACCACCAAACAGGAGCGCTTCGTCAAGCAGATATTGAAAGCCAATGCGATTGAACTGGTGGACGAGCACATTTTCGGCCTGGACCGCAATATGAGCAAGGTGGAAGTCTTAAAGGGGCTTTTAAAAACCCATCCAAACCAGACAATTTATTTTGTTGAAGACCGGCTGCCGACGCTATTGAATGTTTCGAAAACCGGGGAGCTTGCCAGCGTTAAACTGATTTTTGCGTTGTGGGGCTATAATACCGCCGAAGATAAAGTGCTAGCCGCGGAACAACCCTACACCTTACAGCGGCTTGAAGATTTTCTTGCGTTATAGTCCTTGCTGGAGAAATAATAAAGTTGTAGGATGGATTAACATCGTGCATCTATCTAAAATCCACCGGATGCGTGCTTATCCGGCTTGCTTGTCTAAGTAACCCATAAGGCATGTTTTGACATTGCCATCCATGGCTTCTGGATTCGCTTCGCGCTCTAATGGGTCCGGCACTCCCTGCCAGGATGACGAGTTGGGTAGATACCGTGTGCTTTTCACTAGGAGTAAATTGTATGTCACTGACCATGTACCAAGCCTCTATCCCGGTTTTTATCCATATGCTGGGAAACTTATCAAAGATACTCGATAAAGCAGCAGCACATGCCGAGGCGAAGAAAATCGATCCGGCAATTTTTATCAACGCGCGCCTGGCGCCCGATATGTAAGTAGGTGATCAAAAGTCTTTTAACAAAAATGAATTAGAGCAATAAGTTATCATATTAACTTTTGAAGATACCTTATATTCTATGCCATGCTGACTGTCAACCTGCTACCACTCGAAGAAATTAAAACCTTAGAAGA
>JAGXGJ010000143.1 GCA_024636875.1 Methylococcaceae bacterium
AAAATAAAAAAGGAGGGCTATCTTAACTTTTAGATAAATTGGTCTGGACAATGGGGATTACTATAATTATAGGTCAACTAAGGTAAAGCGGACATTTCTATTTTGCAGGAAAGAGGACATTTCTATTTAGCGTTGACAACTGCAAGCAGGTACATTCAAACAACTGTCTAATTACCAATTTATTTGTTAAGCTACTGGCATGGAATGGCCTGGGTTGGATTATCATATAAATATTGAAAGCATGTTGTTGTCACAAATAAACCAAAAAGCTGCGTAGTTTGGCCTAGTCGATAGCCGGAACCCAACAAACCGTTTTATTAAACAAATCTCCTCACATGCCCTGGCACCAAATTTCCGTTATCACCGATGAAAATATCGCACCCCGGCTAGCTGATTTTTTCAGCAATCTCGGAGCCGTATCCGTCACTTATATGGATGCTGAAGACGAACCTGTTTACGAGCCGGCTATCGGTGAAACCAAAATATGGAGCAACACTCAGGTTATTGCACTGTTTGAACTGGATGCCGAACCGGAACTTATAAAAACCCGGGTATTGCGTCAGTTTAAGCAAGAAGACTTGCATAAATGGCTGCATGAAGAAGTCGCCGATCAGGAATGGGAGCGTGCCTGGATGGACTATTACAAGCCGATGAAATTTGCCGGCAAACTCTGGGTATGCCCAACAGATCAGGAACAATTCGAAACCGGTACGGTTTGTCTGACGCTGGACCCGGGACTTGCATTTGGCACAGGCACGCACCCGACTACGGCATTATGCCTGGAATGGCTGGCCAGTCATGAGTTAACAGGTAAAACGGTCATCGACTACGGCTGCGGCTCCGGCATACTGGCCGTTGCCGCGATATTGCTGGGCGCTAAAATTGCACATGCTGTCGATATTGATCCGCAAGCCTTGACCGCCACGCAAGTTAATGCCTTGAAAAACAATGTCCAGGACAAAATCAAATACTATTTACCTGAACAATTTGAGCCTTTTCAGGCTGATATTGTATTGGCCAATATTCTGGCGAAACCTTTAATAGACATGTCGGAGCAGATTTGTGCATTGCTTGTTTCCGGTGGGCAGCTGGTGTTATCAGGCATCCTGCATGAACAGGCTGAGTCCGTCATCAGCGCTTATCATAAACATATTACCTTTAGCCCTCTGGTGCAACAGGAAGACTGGATCAGACTGGACGGCATCAAAAACTAGTGCAGCACAGTGTTCGATAGTCATAGTGATGTGTGCGTAGTAATATGTTGATATATAGATATGATTGATAGCCTAAGCGTCAATAAAAAAACAGGTGCTGCACTGGCAAGCGATATTTACCCAATGCCCTGCATGTCAAACCTTGCAGCCATTGACTCTGCTTGAGCAGCCGTTGGCTGCTGATGCGATAAAAGAAATCAACCTGAAAATCGCCGCACCTGAAACCAGAGCAATCTCCACCTCTGAACGCATTTATTGAAGCCACCAGGCGAAAGGCAGAAGGCTAAAGCAGATCAGATCTAATCTTCAACACGGCCGTTCCTAACCTTTAGCCTTTAACTTTTATTTTTTAATCTGCGATGAATCGTTTCCCTAATTCCTGCACAAGCTCATATAAATATGTCGCAACCTGAAATCTATTTAAAAAAGAACGAAGACAAACGCCTGCGCAAGGGGCATCTGTGGGTTTTTAGCAATGAAGTTGACAGCAAACGCTCACCTCTTGAACAGTTCTCGGCCGGCGACCTGGTACAGGTCAAAAGTGATGATGGCAAAATCATGGGGTCAGCTTACATCAATCCACAAACCCTGATTTGTGCCCGCCTGCTGTCAAGAAAACCCAAGTTGAAATGTGGCGTCAATTTTTTTAAAGAGCGCCTGACTACCGCTCTTGCCTTGCGTGAAAAACTCTTTGCCAAGCCTTTTTATCGCCTCGTTTTTGGTGAAAGTGATGGCTTGCCCGGTTTAGTGATTGATCGCTTCGGCTCGGTATTATCGGTACAGATAACCACGGCCGGTATTGAACAGCGCAAGGAGGCCTTGCTTGCCGCACTGATTGAGTTATTTAATCCGGCTGCCATCATTCTTAAGAATGACAACAGTCAACGGCAACTGGAGGGTTTAAACCTGGAATCCGGGATTGCCTATGGTCAACTCCCTGACACACTTATCATCGAAGAAAATGGCGCACAATTCAAAATCGATATTCTGGACGGCCAAAAAACCGGCTGGTTTTATGATCATCGTAGCAGTCGCGCTCTGTTGGCAAGTATTGCAAAAAATCAGCGGTTACTGGATTTGTTTTCCTACACCGGAGCCTGGGGCATTCCAGCGGCTATGGCTGGAGCTACCGAAGTCACTTGTGTTGACGCCTCTGAAGGCGCATTGGCGCTGGCCGGAGAAAATGCCCGGCTCAATCTGGTTGAAGATAAAATGCACTTTGTCCGCAGTGATGTTTTTGATTTTTTAAAGCAAGCCCGTCTGGAAAACCAGCTTTATGATATTATTGTGCTTGATCCACCTGCGTTGATTAAACGCAAAAAGGATTTTAAACAAGGTTACGAAGCCTATCGCCGATTGAACCACCTCGCCCTCCAGGTTTTGTCCAGGAACGGCATTCTGGTTTCAGCTTCCTGCTCTTACCACCTGAGCCGTGAAAATCTGCAGGAAATTTTACGCGCATCAGGACGGCATATTGACCGGCATCTGGTGTTTTTTGCCAGCGGAGGACAAGGGCCCGACCATCCTATCGACCCTGCATCGCCTGAGACTGATTATTTAAAAACCTTCTTTTGTTCAGTTTCTTCAAGCTTATAAAATAATTGAGACATCTTTATGCCCATTATAGAATATATAAAATAATAACTCCTTGCGGAAAAAAGCAGTTTTCAGGATTTTTGCCCCAAACACTCCTGAAGGGCCTGCAAAGGTTTTGCTGCTCTGGTTGCTTAGTTTTTATCAGCTCCTTAATATACAAATTAACACCATCACACAATAACCATCACAAAATAAATGAGGAACCATAAAAAATGAAAGCATGTGATACCTGTTCAGGCCGCGCTGAAATCGGCAAAAACTATCAAAAAGTTCCAGTCTGGGTAAGAGCGATAGGCGTGATTTTTGTTTATCTGCCAATACTGACATTGCCCTTTGTGTTTATTAGCGCCTATCTCACTTACTATCATTTACGTATGGTCGGCGGAAAAAATATTAAAACTCTGGCTGATTTTCTCCCTGATAGAAGCAGCCATCGCTATAACCTGAAAAACCAAATCGCCATGAAAGGCTCTTTCTGGGCAAGTATGGCACAATCAAAACTGTTCTGGATTCTAAACTGCACCTGGTATTGCCCGGTCAGTGTCGCCCTTTTTGAATGGCACGCTTACCTGGTCAAAATCGTTGAAAACTGGTGGTGTCCGTTCACCCATGAGAAAAAAGAAGGTTACAGCAACGCCAAGATTGATAAGTCGTTCTGGCATATCTATCCGGACGATTTGGCCAAACTAGATCAGGAAGACCGGGACAATCCGATCTGGAATGATTCTGCCGATAAATGATTTTCAGGTAAAAAAAGCAAGACAAAAGGCAAAACAGCCACCTCCGAAGCACCTTGCACACCTCCTTCATGCAAATCGGCCCTTATAAACTTGAAAACAATCTGATTCTGGCACCCATGGCGGGTATCAGTGACCGCCCCTTCAGGGACTTGTGCAAGCAATTCGGCGCAGGCTTGGCTGTATCCGAAATGGTCGCGTCCAATCCTGCCTTGCGTAAACATAGACGGACCCTGTTAAAAGCCGACCATAACGGTGAAGCAGGCCTGAGGTCTGTGCAGATTTTAGGCACTGACCCTGAACAAATGGCCGATGCAACATTATTTAATGCTCGATGCGGCGCACAGATTATTGATATCAATATGGGCTGTCCGGCAAAAAAGGTTTGTTCAGTAGCGGCAGGTTCAGCTTTATTAAGAGACGAAACGCTGGTCAGGAAAATACTTGATGCAGTCGTTAAAGCCGTCGATATTCCAGTCACGTTAAAAATGCGTACCGGCTGGGATCTGCATTCTCGCAATGCGGTTGAAATAGCCAGAATAGCTGAAGAATCGGGCGTAGCCGCCTTGACTCTCCATGGCAGAACCCGCGCCTGTCAATTTAACGGGCAAGCTGAATATGAAACGATTAAAAAAGTCAAGCAAGCTGTCAGGATGCCCATTATCGCTAACGGCGATATTGATTCGGCGGAAAAAGCCAAATATGTTCTTGACACCACAGGCGCGGATGCCATTATGATCGGCCGCGCTGCGCAAGGAAATCCCTGGCTATTCAAGCAAATCAGCCATCTTCTTAAAACAGGAAAAACCCTTGAAAAACAGGCAGATTCGGCTATTTACAGCACAATTTTGAGTCACCTGGAGCAACTATACAGCTTCTATGGCAATGTCAGCGGTGTTAGAATAGCAAGAAAGCATATTGGCTGGTATTTTAATGCATTTCCTTCGATTAGCAAGACTACCAGAAAGAACATCAATCAGGCTTCAGTTCCATCCCAACAAATAATGCTGGTTAAAGCTGCATTGGATATTTTAATCTGAGAGTGCAGGGAAATTACAATGATAACATCTAAAAAAAACGCCGTAATTGTCAGCATGGACCGCAGAGATACGGAATCGGCCGATCGAAGAGACATTGATTTGGAAAACAAAAACCCCTCATCTATACCATTATCGGCCTATATCAGACAGGCCATCGACCTCTATTTTGCACAATTAAAAGGTCACAATCCAGTGGGGCTTCACGCCATGGTCATCAGCGAAGTTGAAAAACCCTTGCTGGAAGCAGCTCTGGAACATTCAGGATACAACCAAACCAAAGCCGCCAAAGCGCTAGGCTTAAGCCGCAGCACCTTGCGCAAAAAACTGGATCAATACGGTTTATCCTGAAGCTCCACCGCGTTTATTTAATTTTGTCCGACACACTCTTATAGGAGCCAAAGTTGGTAAAGCGACCTTTGAAATACCCTCACCCTAACCCTCTCCCAAAGGGAGAGGGGACTTTGTGTCGCTTTACCAACGTCGGACTCTATACAAACCAATCCATCACACAAAAGGTCTGCATGAACAAAAAAATTACTCGCGCCCTGATCAGCGTCTCCGATAAGTCCGGTATTGTCGATTTTTGCCGGGAATTGAGTCAACTGGGCATTGAAATTCTGTCTACCGGCGGCACCGCCAAAACCCTGGCAGAGCAAAAAATTCCCGTTACTGAAGTCTCTGATTACACGGGTTTTCCAGAAATGATGGATGGCCGGGTTAAAACCTTGCATCCCAAGGTTCACGGCGGCATTTTAGGACGCCGCGGCATTGACGATGCAGTGATGGCCGCTAACGGCATCAGCCCGATTGACATGGTAGTAGTCAATCTTTATCCGTTTGAACTAACGATAGCCAATCCGGATTGTGACCTGGAAACGGCCATTGAAAATATAGATATAGGGGGGCCTACGATGATCCGCGCCGCTGCCAAAAATCATGCAGACGTTGCCGTCATTGTCGACCCAGCCGATTACGCCTCAATGATAGCCGAACTCAAAAGTACTGATAACAGCCTTTCCGGGCAGACCCGCTTTCATCTGGCTGTTAAAAGCTTTGAACACACGGCGCGCTATGACAGCGCGATTGCCAGTTATTTGGGTAAAATCAACGGAGTTCAGTTTCCGGAAACGCTGAATTTGCAATTTTATCATAACCAAACGATGCGTTATGGCGAGAATCCTCATCAAAAGGCCGCATTTTACCGGGAAAAAGCCCCTGCTTCGGGTACGATTGCCGCGGCCCATCAACGTCAGGGCAAGGAATTGTCCTACAATAACATTGCCGATGCGGATGCGGCGCTGGAATGTGTTAAATCCTTTAAGGATAAGCCTACCTGCGTCATCGTCAAACACGCCAATCCATGTGGTGTCGCCGAGGCTGATGGCATTCTTGCCGCCTACGGCAAGGCTTTTGCAACCGACCCGACATCGGCATTTGGCGGTATTATCGCTTTTAACCGGGAACTGGATGAGCAAACGGCCGCTGAAATCATCAAACGTCAGTTTGTCGAAGTCATTATTGCTCCAACAATTCATCCGGCTGCTCAAACCGTTCTGGCTGAAAAACAAAATGTACGGGTCATGGAATGCGGTCTATGGGACAGCGTTACACCGCCCTCCCTCGATTTCAAGCGTGTTGCTGGCGGTCTGCTGGTTCAGGACAAGGACTTGGGCGAAATTAACCGTGCTGATATCAAGGCAGTCAGTAAGCGCGCACCCACAGAACAGGAATTGGCGGATTTATTATTCGCCTGGAAGGTCGCCAAATTCGTCAAGTCCAATGCCATTGTTTATTGCAAAAATGGTCAAACTATCGGCGTAGGTGCAGGACAAATGAGCCGGGTCTATTCTGCCAAAATCGCCGGTATCAAGGCTGCTGATGAAGGCTTGATCGTTACCGGTTCGGCGATGGCTTCAGATGCCTTCTTCCCGTTCAGAGACGGTATCGATGCCGCCGCAGAGGCGGGTATAACCGCTATCATTCAACCCGGCGGCTCCATGCGTGATAACGAAGTGATTGCCGCCGCGGATGAACACAATATAGCGATGGTATTCACCGGTATGCGCCATTTCCGGCATTAATTTATTTATTGAGGTTAAAAGGCGCAAGGTTCAAGATAAAAGGGTGTCGTATGCACCTTGACCCTTGCGCCTTGAACCTTGAACCTTGCGCCTTGAACCTTGAACCTTGAACCTTGAACCTTGAACCTTGAACCTTGAACCTTGAACCTTGAACCTTGAACCTTGAACCTGATCTTCTGATGAAAATCCTCATCGTTGGCAGCGGCGGTCGTGAACACGCTCTCGCCTGGAAAGCCAAACAATCGCCTAAAGTCGAAAAAGTTTTTGTGGCTCCCGGCAATCCGGGCACGGCGCTTGAACCTTCTATTGAAAACGTCGCTATCGCTGTCGAGAATATTTCCGACTTACTGGCCTTTGCCCAACAAGAAGCTATCGATTTGACTATCATTGGCCCGGAAATCCCCCTGGTCATGGGCATTGTTGACAGCTTTCAACAAGCCGGACTGAAGTGCTTCGGGCCGTCAGCCAAAGCCGCGCAACTGGAAGGTTCCAAGTCTTTTTGCAAGGATTTCATGATCCGTCATCATATCCCGACTGCTGCCTATCAAAGTTTTACCGATAAACAGCTGGCCATTGCCTATATCCGGCGACAGGGCGCTCCAATTGTCGTCAAGGCCGACGGCTTGGCGGCGGGCAAAGGCGTTATCGTCGCACAAACTGAACAAGAGGCCATTGCCGCCGTTGAAGACATGTTATCCGGCAATGTGTTTGGCGAAGCCGGCAACCGGGTTGTCATCGAGGAATTTCTGCAGGGTGAAGAAGCCAGCTTTATCGTCATTGCAGATGGCCGGCACGCCTTGCCGATGGCGACTTCCCAGGATCATAAAGCCCGTGATAATGGCGATAAAGGCCCCAATACGGGCGGCATGGGCGCTTATTCTCCCGCTCCCGTCGTCACCCCTGAAATTCATCAACGGGTTATGCGTTATGTCATCGAGCCAACGCTAAAAGGCATGGCGGAAGACGGACTGCCCTATACCGGTTTTCTTTATGCCGGCTTAATGATTGCCGCCGATGGCTCGATTAGAGTGCTGGAATATAACTGCCGCTTTGGCGATCCTGAAACCCAGCCGATCATGATGCGCATGAAAAGTGATCTGGTTGAACTTTGTGAGGCCGCCCTGGCAGGCGAGCTCGATAAAACCACCAGTGAATGGGACGAACGTGCTGCATTAGGCGTTGTTTTGGCGGCCGGAGGTTATCCGGATGCTTATCAAACTGGCGCAATTATTTCCGGTTTACCTGCACAAGAACAGGAAGGCAGCAAAGTGTTTCATGCCGGCACCCAACAGCTTGGCGATGCTATAGTCACATCCGGCGGACGTGTACTATGCGCTTGCGCTCTGGGACTTGATATCAAGGATGCGCAAATTAAAGCCTACGCGCTTGCCAACAGCATCTACTGGGATAATATTTATTACCGTACAGATATCGGGTTTAAAGCGATAACCCGGACCAAAACGTGATTCAAGGCTAAATAGTCATATTGAACCATATAAAGCAATGACTTGCTTATTACAAAGACAAGGATCTGGTGGCCGGATTAATACTTAAGGGTATCTGTAAATACTGAAGTTCCCCAATTATAAAAAACCTGATCCCTTCATTCATGCTGGACAGATATCTTACCCGGGATTTGCATCGTTAATAGCAAACCCTGATCAATACGTTTTCCTTTTTACGTTACTGGCTCAAAAACTGGAAAGCTTCAGGTTTAAGTTCATCCAGCGGTATAGGTTTGCCGATAACGTAACCCTGGGCATAATCTACGCCCAATTCATTCAGCAATCTGAAGATTTGTTCATTTTCAACAAATTCGGCAATCGTTTTTTTACCCATAATATGCCCGACTTCGTTGATTGCTCTCACCATGGCGAAATCCACTTTATCATCTACAATATCCTTAACGAACAAACCGTCAATTTTGATAAAATCCACGGGCAGATTTTTTAAATAGGCAAAAGAAGACAAACCACTGCCAAAATCGTCGAGTGAAAATGAACAGCCACATGCCCTTAAATGATGAATAAATTTAGTGGCGCATGATAAATTGGCAATGGCAGCGGTTTCAGTGATCTCAAAGCAGATTTTATGGGTTGGAATGGGCCACAAACTGAATTGTTCTGAAATGAACGCCAGCATGGACTCATCCGATAAAGACACTCCGGACAAATTAACCGAACAAAGTGACAGGTTATCCAGAAAATCAAGTTTGTTGGCAATCCACTCAAATAAATAACTAATAACCCATCGGTCCAGTGCAGAGGCCAGGTTATAACGTTCTGCGGCGGGCAAAAATGCCCCGGGCGGGATAATATGACCCTGATCATTCCGATAACGAATCAGGGTTTCAAAATGCAAGCTTTCTTCATTTCCGGTGAATGAAACAATCGGCTGTCCGAAAAGACAAAAACGCTTTTTTTCCAAGCCCTGCTGGATTATGGATACCCATTGCATTTCTCCGTGTCTTAGAGCTAATGCTTCATCATCAGGCCGGAAAACATGCACCCTGTTTCTGCCTTCATCTTTTGCTGCATAACAGGCCGCATCTGCTTCATTAAGCGGGTCCTCAGGATTGCCACTTGTAACACTGATAGCTGAAACACCGATACTTACCCCGACTGTAAAACTTCTATCTTCCCAGTCAAAATGAAAATTACTGATCATGTCACGTATTTTTTTGCAGGCTTGAAACGCCTCATCAATAGAACAGTCATGCATCAAAATACCAAACTCGTCACCGCCCAAACGAGCCACAAAATCCTGCCGCCGTACATTTTTTCTTAACAAATCGCCCAATTGTCTGAGCAATTCATCTCCGGCCAGATGCCCACAGGTATCGTTAACTACTTTAAATTGATCCAGATCCAGATAACACAAGGCATGCACAGAGTTATCCATATTCACCAACTTTACCAATTCATTAACATACCTTTCGAATTCACTGCGATTTGCAAGCCCCGTCAAGGCATCATGGCTGGCTTGATAAGCAATTTGATCACTCAATGTGTGAGTTTCTGTTACATCTTCACAAACCACTAATAAACTGCTTTGCTGATTTTCATTTTCGATCAATCTGGCGGTTGCCCTTACCCAAATATTACGTTCACTATCAGAAATCAACCTGAATCCCTGTTTGTGCACCAGCAATGGACTCGCGATACATTGCCCAACCAGACTCTGCATAAGCGGTAAATCATTTGGATGAATCAAATCAAAGAGAAATTGATCTTGTAACTCTTCAGCTGTCAAACCCAGTTGTTCAGTTCCGGTGTGATTAAGCGATAATATGCGGCCATCTTCTTTAAGATTGAACACCATCGTCGGATTATCATCATAAAGTGTCAAATATCGATTTTTTGCCCGTGTCAAGGAATGATTTTGGGTTTCAACCGTATCAATTAAATCATTGAAAGCATCAACCAGAACGCCCAATTCATCGTTATTGGCTTTAACAGCTCGCAACGAATAATTCTTGGTATCACTGATCGCTTTAACTGCCTTCACCAGGTTTTTGACAGGCGAGGAAATAAGCCTTAACAAGGGCGCTGATAACAAGAAAGCGAGTATTGATACGCCGACTAACACTATAAACAGCAGTCCGGTAAATTGTATTTTCCGCCAATAGGCCTGCGTATAATCAGCATGAATATAAACTGTACCCAGCATTTCTGCATCGTCAACAATGGGCTGAACAACAAATAAATAAACGGATTCAAACCGGGTGCGTTCATCTTTGATCAATGCTGGACAAGTCAATCCTTCAGAGCTATTTTTCGATAATTGAGAGAAAACAGCACCACGTGCATCATACAGGCAGGCTATTTTCAATTCAGGCATGGTATTAAGAACGGCAAGATTCTCCTTGACCAGCTCTCTATCATCAAAGAGTAATGCGGCGGTACTGCGATTTCCTATAATTGTTGCCAGCGTTGACAAATCTTCACGGGTATTT
>JAGXGJ010000144.1 GCA_024636875.1 Methylococcaceae bacterium
AAAAATAAGCTTACCTGTGACTAATGAGAAGTTACAATTCTTTGTGACACCATTTGGGTGAAGTGCCAGCCTCGCGCAACATAATGTTTTATCAGTGTTTTTCTGTGTAAATCTGTGGCTAACTAAGGTTTTTAGGTTAAAGCAGCCTCCGAACAAGCGTGACATGTCTTAAAATTGATATGAAATGTGATTGAGTGAAGAAGTTGCTGGCCGACCGCCTTTAAATTTTTTTCAGGCAAAAAAAACGGGCGCTTGATGCGCCCGTTTTATTAATCAGATTTATTGCTATTATGCTTTGCCAACCGGATGTTGACTTTTAATGAAAGAGTGCATCAGTGACGTCTCCCTTGACTAACCCCGGGTAGTTTGTTACTTCTGAGCTCCCTGGAGCGACCTTGGATGATTTGCAAGCTATGATTCAGATCTGATATGCTTTTTCGCCATGTTCGGTGATATCGAGACCTTGACGTTCGGTTTCTTCGGTAACCCTAAGTCCGATCATGATATCCACGAATTTAAAGGCAATGAAGGAAATCGTTCCTGACCAGATTATACAGATCATTACTCCCCACAGTTGACTTATGAATTGGGTGGACAAGCTATATTCGGCTACATCGTTGGTAACATAATCCCAAACCCCGGTGCCGCCGAGGACAGGGTTTGCGACTATAGCAGTACCTAAAGCGCCGATAATGCCGCCAATACCATGTACGCCGAAAGCATCCAGGGAATCATCGTAGCCCAGCTTGCTTTTTAGGCTTGTAACCGCCCAGAAACACACGGCACCAGCTACTAATCCTAAAACAATAGCACCCATAGGCCCTGACCAGCCGCAGGCAGGTGTTATTGCAACCAATCCGGCTATAGCGCCGGAAGCGCCGCCCAACATACTGGGTTTGCCCCGTATTATCCATTCCGCCACGGCCCAGGCGAGCGTAGCAGAAGCGCTGGCCAGCAAGGTATTGACAAATACCAGTGCCGCCAAGCCGTTGGCTTCCAGATTTGAGCCGGCGTTAAAACCGAACCAGCCTACCCATAATAATGAGGCGCCAATCATTGTCATGGTGACACTATGCGGGGCAAGGGATTCCTTTTTGTAACCGATACGTTTACCGACTATCAGGCATCCTATCAATCCGGCGATACCGGCGTTGATATGGACTACCGTGCCACCTGCAAAATCCAGAGCCCCTTTTTGAAACAGGAATCCTGCTGTTGCGCCTGCAGTTTCGGCAGCAGCAGCATCAGTATATGCATCAGGACCAGACCAATACCAGACCATATGTGCCATTGGCAGATAGGCAAAAGTAAACCAAAGCAACATAAACACCAATATAGCCGAAAATTTAACCCGTTCAGCAAATGCACCAATGATCAGAGCAGGAGTAATCGCTGAGAAGGTAAGCTGAAAGGCGACGTAGATAAACTCGGGTACATAAACACCCTTACTGAAAGTACCGGCAAGTGAATCCGGCGTTATGCCTTTAAGGAACATTTTACTTAAGCCGCCGAAGAATGCGTTGCCTTCGGTAAATGCGACACTATAACCGTATATCGCCCATAATACAGCCATCATCGAGAAAATCACGAACACTTGCATTAACACTGACAGCATGTTCTTTGCACGCACCATGCCGCCATAAAATAATGCCAGGCCGGGGATAACCATCAGGATGACTAATACTGTCGCGACTATCATCCATGCAGTGTCACCTTTATCAACTGTCGGAGGAATTACAGCTGCTGTAGCAGATGCCGCAGGAGTGGTTGCTACTATTTCAATTGCTACTGATTCTGCAGGGCTTGCTGCTGTTGTTTCCGCTAAAGAAAATCCCGCAAAACTCAACAGAGTGAACAAAATGAAAATATGTAAAAATGGTTTCATAATTTTTCCTTATGCGTATTAGAGTGCTTCATCGCCGGTTTCGCCGGTACGAATCCGAACAACCTGTTCCAAATTGCTTACGAAAATTTTTCCGTCCCCAATTTTTCCGGTATTAGCAGCTTTGGTAATGGCTGCTACAGCCTGATCAACTAATTGGTCAGCGACGGCTACTTCAATCTTGGCTTTAGGTAAAAAATCCACGACATACTCGGCTCCACGATAAAGTTCGGTATGTCCTTTTTGGCGGCCAAAACCTTTTACTTCGGTTACGGTCACACCAGAAACCCCCATTTCTGAAAGCGCCTCGCGGACGTCATCCAGCTTAAAGGGTTTAACGATAGCGGTTATCAGTTTCATTTGTTCCTCTCAATTTAAATTAACGTTTTGGGGTTATTTAAATTAATAGCATAGATTGTGCCAATAGTAATTATATAAACAGGCCTGATTGTTTGGGCTTCCCACAGATAAGGATTTCTTGGCAGCTTGCCAGATGTAATTTGTTGCATTGTGCGAACAAACCGCTACGGTATCTACAAAGGCAGCTATTGATCCTGCCGGACTTGACTTAAAGGTGCGGTGTTTTATCTGAAAACAAATGGAAATTGTTATGATATAGCGCACCATATTGATGCATTTGTGTTCATTTCGAACTGTTATGGTGCAGATCAATCAGATTTATCTTTTTATTCTAAAACGCAGTTCACAATTGAAACGCAGAGATCAATAACCCGGTTAGGTTACGCATCGTGTAACTTTTTGGTGATTTATCTGGCTGGGACATATTGAAAATGGTACGCGATGCATATCCTGCTTGGCTCAAAACTAGCACTATGAGTTTCGATAACTTCTTATATTTCTTGATTGCAATCCTGTTTAAATATATTTGGCCCGTATCTTGCTTTTTTAATTCAGAACTGTGTTAATAAAACAACAATTTGCACTATAAGCAACAATACCTTGCATTAGTTTTAATTAACCCACAGTTTAGTTTTTGCATTCCGGACAATTTATTTTTCGGAATCTTTAATAGGCATCTGACAAAAGGCGATACTTATGACTCATCACAAAAAACATAATGGCTGGCCGCTTACCTTGTGTAGCGCCCTACTTTGCTCATCGCTGGCGCAAGCCGACGATAAAGGAGCCATTGAAAGTCTGACCGGCTTTAACACCAATGAAACAGCACCACTGAAAAACCTGGGCATCAATGTCGGCGGCTGGATATCTTCAGGTATTGCAGGCAACCCCGATGACCCTGAAAGCAGAACAAATGGCCCTGTCACCTTCAACAATCGCGCGAACGAGTTCAATGCCCATCAATTATATGGTTTTATTGAAAGAGCCGTCGACGACGAAGGCAGTAAATGGGATTTTGGCTTTCGCGCTGATGTTGTCTACGGCATAGATGCTTTTTACACCACACAAGCCAACTTTGATGACAATCTCGTCACCGACAGCTCGTCTCGACTTTATAAGCTGGCGTTTCCGCAAGTTTATGCAACGGTTTTCGCGCCTATCGGCAACGGCATCACGACTAAAATCGGCCATTTTTACACCATCATCGGCAACGAAGTGGTTACCGCGCCGGATAACTTTTTCTTCTCCCATGCTTACACCATGCAATATGGCGAACCGTTCACGCACACCGGCATCTTGTCGTCTTATCCTGTCAACAAGAACATCAGCATCACCGGCGGTGTCGTATCGGGATGGGACTCATTCTTCCAGGAACCACCTAACTTCCTCGGCGGCGTCACCTTTACTAGCGACAATGAAAAAACATCACTGGCCTTTTCGATGATCACAGGCGATGTCGACAAAAACGACGAACACAACCGCACAATGTACAGCGTCGTGTTAAGTCATGATATTACCGATAGCCTGCATTATAAACTGCAACACGATTTGGCTATAGAAGAGAAATCGCAAAGCGCTGACTCGGGCAAATGGTATGGTATTAACCAATACCTGACTTATGACATCAACGAACAATTGGGTACCGGAGTACGTCTTGAATGGTTCCGGGACGAAGACGGCTTAAGGGTGAACGGCAACAGCGACCATTTTCTGGCCGCCACCGTGGGCCTAAACTATTCGCCGATGTCCTGGTTGACCTTGCGACCTGAAGTCAGATACGACCATTCAACCGAAAACAATGCCTACAACGATGGTTTAAGCAATGACCAGGTGCTGATTTCCGCGGATGCGATTGTTCACTTTTAAAAACTCTAAATTATTGGAACAGATAGCCGGCACAAGGATGCGCCGCCTGTTTCAGCAAAACACTAACAGGGAGATTGTTCGGCCTATTTTTTTGTAGCTATGCCATTTAAAAAAATGGTATGTTATAGCCCGTTTGCCCTAACAAAAATAGTTCCCCCAATCATCCAGGAGACAATATAAATGTCTGTAAAAAAAGTACTTAAAATGATCGAAGAAAACGACATAAAATTTGTCGATTTTCGTTTTTGCGATACCCGTGGTAAAGAGCAACATGTCACATTCCCTGCCCATACTATTGATGAAGATACCTTTGAAGAAGGCAATATGTTTGACGGTTCTTCAATTGCGGGCTGGAAACACATTAATGAATCAGATATGATTTTAATGCCCGACCCATCCACAGCGGTTATGGATCCATTTTATGATGACAATACCCTGATTTTGCGTTGCGACATCATTGAGCCAAAAAACATGCAAGGCTATGAACGGGACCCGCGTTCATTGGCCAAACGCGCAGAAAAATATCTGCAATCAACCGGCATTGGCGATACGGCATTCTTCGGCCCCGAAAATGAATTTTTCGTCTTTGATGATATTCGCTGGGGCAGCGATATGAGCGGCTCTTTTTTCAAAATTGATTCAGAAGAAGCCGGCTGGAACTCGGAAAAGGTTTATCCGGATGGCAACATCGGCCATAGACCCGGCATTAAAGGCGGTTACTTTCCTGTGCCGCCTGTCGACTCATTGCAAGACATGCGTTCTGCTATGTGTCTTACCTTGGAAGAATTGGGTATGCATACAGAAGTTCACCATCACGAAGTTGCAACCGCAGGTCAATGTGAAATCGGCGTCAAATTCAACACACTGGTTAAAAAGGCCGATGAAGTTTTGGGGCTGAAGTATGTCGTTACCAACATTGCCCATGCTTATGGCAAAACAGCAACCTTCATGCCCAAACCCATGGTAGGTGATAATGGCAGCGGCATGCACGTTCACCAATCCTTGGCCAAGGACGGTGTGAACCTGTTTACAGGCGACCTCTATGGCGGCTTGTCTGAAACAGCGTTGTATTATATTGGCGGACTTATCAAGCATGCGAAAGCGCTTAATGCCTTCACCAACGCCTCAACCAACAGCTACAAACGCCTGGTTCCAGGCTTTGAAGCGCCAGTGATGCTGGCTTACTCTTCACGCAATCGCTCAGCTTCCATTCGTATTCCCTTTGTGAACAATCCAAAAGGCCGTCGCATTGAACTGCGTTTTCCTGACTCAACAGCCAACCCTTACCTTGCGTTTTCGGCGATGTTGATGGCGGGCCTGGATGGTATTCAAAACAAAATTCATCCTGGTGATGCGATGGATAAGGATTTGTACGACTTACCCGCAGAAGAAGCCAAAAACATCCCGCAAGTTTGCCATTCATTTGATCAAGCGTTAGAAGCTCTGGATAACGATCGTGAATTTTTAAAAAGTGGCGGTGTTTTCACTGATGATGTGATTGATGGTTACATTGCCCTGAAAATGGCAGAAGTTACCCGTATGCGTATGAGTACACACCCTGTCGAGTATGATATGTACTATAGTTTGTAAGCAGTACGAATAAAGACATATGCGTGTCTTTATTTGAACAAATCTTTAAAATGCACGCAAAACGCCCCATAATGGGGCGTTTTTGTTTATAGGGCGCTCACCACCGCTTCCTTTTATACTATTAATCGAGCCTCCCTAGCGTTGGTCTATAAATTGCTTATACAATAACAATGTATTCCCTTCAGAACCGGCCCTAAAAATATCATGTATAAACGCATTCTGGATCACCTTAATACGGCAATTTTATTATTTGATCGCGACTTAATACTGACCTACATCAACACTAAAGGAGAAATTCTGCTTGCCGACAGCGCCCACCACTTAAACGGTCAAAGCGCTTGTGACTTGTTCAAATCTTCCGATCCTGCACTGCTCATCAACTTGAAACAATCTTTAACAATGGCTGAGCCTCTCGCCGATCGCGCGCTTATACTAAGTCGCATGACCCAAAACGTTACTGTCAATTTTAGTGCAACGCCTTTGATATCCGGTGAACGGGTCAGTGAATTACTGGTTGAACTGCAACAGGTGGATAATCACCTGCGTATATCCAAGGAAGAACAATTATTAACGCAACATAATACTGCACGATTACTGGTCAGAGGCCTGGCTCATGAAATCAAAAATCCACTGGGTGGATTACGCGGCGCAGCCCAGCTGCTGGACCTGGAATTACATGATCCGGAACTCAAGGAATACACCCAGATCATTATTGCAGAATCGGACCGATTGCAAGGCTTGATGGATAAGATGCTCGGCCCCAATAAACTGCCCAACAAAAAGGCGCTCAATATTCATGAAGTATTAGAGCGGGTCAGGCACCTGGTTCAAGCGGAATCCAGCGGCAGCCTTATAATAAAGAATGATTACGATCCCAGTATTCCGGACATAAAGGCAGATAAAGACCAGTTGATTCAGGCTATATTAAATATCGTCAAAAATGCCGTTCAGGCTATGAAAGGCAAGGGTAATATCATTGTCAAAACACGTATTCACCGCCATATGTGCATAGGACGAAAACGTTATAAATTAGCGGTAAAGTGTGACATTATCGACAATGGTCCGGGTATAGATGCCGATATTATGAACCAGATATTTTATCCCATGATTACCGGGCGGGCAGAAGGTTCGGGCTTGGGCCTATCTATTGCACAGGCCTTGATTAATCAACATAACGGTTTAATTGAATGTAACAGTGAACCGGGAAACACCGTGTTTTCAATCTATTTACCGATGGAGGTCGGCAATGAATAAACCCGAAACTGTCTGGATTATCGATGATGATAAATCCATACGCTGGGTTGTTGAAAAAGCCCTGCAAAAAGCCGCCATCATCACTCGCAGTTTTGCCAGCGGGCAAGAGTTGTTATCTGCCTTGCAGGAGGATTTACCTGATGCCCTGATAACCGATATTCGTATGCCTGGCATGGATGGCCTGGAGCTTCTGCAAAAAATCCAGCACAGCCACCCGTATCTACCCGTTGTAGTGATGACTGCACACTCCGATCTGGAAAGCGCGGTTTCGGCATTTCATGGCGGTGCCTTTGAATACCTGCCTAAACCCTTTGATATTAAGGAAGTTGTTAATCTTGCACAGCGCGCCTGTATTCATGGCCGGCAGCAGCAGGACGACGCACAGCGCGTGTCCACGGCAACTCCGGAACCCACGCCGGAAATCATTGGCGAAGCGCCGGCGATGCAGGAAGTTTTTCGAGCCATAGGCAGGCTTGCCCGCTCACATATTACCGTGCTTATTAATGGTGAATCGGGAACAGGCAAGGAATTGGTAGCCAAAGCTTTACATCGCCACAGTCCCCGATCTAAAAACCCGTTCATCGCATTAAACATGGCCGCCATTCCAAAAGATCTGATGGAATCTGAACTGTTCGGTCATGAGAAGGGTGCTTTTACCGGCGCACAGGCACGAAGAGCGGGTCGCTTTGAACAGGCCAATGGCGGCACGCTGTTTCTTGATGAAATAGGCGACATGCCGGCAGAAATGCAAACCCGTTTGCTGAGAGTGCTGGCCGATGGTGAATTTTATCCGGTTGGCTCGCATCTTGCCGTCAAGGTAGATGTGCGCATCATTGCCGCCACGCACCAGGATCTTGAAACACTAGTCGAGCAGGGCCGTTTCCGGGAAGATTTATTCCACCGCTTGAATGTCATTCGTATTCACATTCCGCCCCTGCGCGACCGCAAGCAGGACATCCCTTTGCTGTTGCGTCATTTTTTGAGTCAGGCAGCTTCCGAACTGGGTACAGAAATTAAAACCTTGAAACCTGAAGCGGAAGCTTTTTTAAGTACGCTGGAATGGCCTGGAAACGTAAGGCAATTGGAAAATAGTTGCCGCTGGTTGACAGTCATGGCATCGGGCCGGGAAATTCATTTGCACGATCTACCGCCCGAGTTGCTCAATACACCTGCAGAACAGGCGTCAGCCGCAACTGACTGGGAATCTTTACTAAGAACATCGATAGACCAGCAGCTACTTAAAAAAAAACTGGATGTTGCCAAACAGACCATTCCGGCTGTTGAAACCATTTTAATTAAAGCTGCCTTGAACTTTACCCACGGCAAGCGCCACGAAGCCGCTATTTTGCTGGGTTATGGCAGAAACACCCTGACCCGCAAAATAAAGGAACTGGGGATAGAGGAATAGCCTTTATAACCGGATTAGCGCAGCGCACCACGTATCTACGAAGGCAGCGCAAACAAGGAATCCCAGATCGAATCCACTTTTTTAATTATTTCCGGCGACATCACAATCGGTCTGCCCCACTCCCTCGTGGTTTCCCCTGGCCATTTGTTGGTAGCATCAAAGCCTACTTTTGAGCCCAGGCCGGAAACCGGAGAGGCAAAATCCAGATAATCAATCGGAGTATTTTCCAGTATCGTCAAATCCCTGGCCGGATCCATGCGCGTTGTGATTGCCCAGATGACATCTTCCCAGTTGCGGACATTGACATCATCATCGACGACTATGACAAACTTGGTGTACATGAATTGCCGCAAATAGGACCAGGTGCCCAGCATCACGCGTTTGGCATGACCGGCATATTGCTTTTTCATGCTGATGACGGCCATGCGATAAGAACAGCCTTCAGGCGGCAGGTAAAAATCGATAATTTCCGGGAATTGTTTTTGTAAAATGGGCACGAACACCTCATTCAGGGCAACACCCAGGACAGCCGGTTCATCCGGGGGTCTGCCGGTAAACGTGCTGTGATAGATGGGTGCCTGGCGTTGGGTGATCCGTTCTATCGTGAACACCGGAAATTCATCGGCTTCATTGTAATAGCCGGTATGATCGCCAAACGGCCCTTCCCTGGCTGTTTCGCCGGGATAAATAAATCCTTCCAGGACTATTTCGGCGCTTGCGGGAACTTGCAAATCATTGATCAGGCAGTTGGCCACTTCGGTTTTACTGCCGCGTAACAAGCCGGCAAAGGCGTATTCGGACAGCGTATCGGGAACGGGCGTGACGGCGGCGAGTATCGTTGCAGGATCTGCACCCAGGGCGACTGATACAGGGAAGGGCTTGCCGGGATAGGCTTTTTGCCAATCTTTAAAATCCAGTGCGCCGCCTCGATGCGTCAGCCAGCGCATGATGACTTTGTTTTTGCCGATCACTTGTTGCCGATAAATACCCAGATTTTGCCGCTCTTTGTTAGGACCTCCGGTAATCACCAAGGGCCAGGTAATTAAAGGTGCTGCATCTTCCGGCCAGCAGGTCTGAATGGGGTAAACGCTCAAGTCTATCTCATCGCCTTCCCGGATCAGTTCCTGGCAAGGCGGTGATGAAACCAGTTTGGGCGCCATATTCAGCACTTGCCTGTATACCGGAAACTTTTCCCAAGCATCTTTCATGCCTTTGGGAGGCTCCGGTTCTTTTAAAGTCGCCAGCAATTCACCAATGCCGCGCAGCTCAGTCACGGATTCCGCGCCCATGCCCATCGCAACACGGTGGGGCGTGCCAAACAGGTTGGCTAATACAGGAATGTTGTAGCCTGCCGGATTTTCAAACAGTAGCGCGGGGCCACCCTGTTTTAAAGTCCGGTCACAAATTTCAGTTATTTCCAGATAGGGATCGACGGAGATGGTAACACGCTTCAGTTCGCCCTGCTTTTCCAGTTGTTTGATAAAATCGCGCAGATCCCGGTATTTCATTCAGTGATACCGTTATGTCTCAGGAGCGCGTCAATTGTTGGCTTACGGCCACGGAACTTGACAAACAAGTCCATCGCATCCTGACTGCCGCCTTGTTCAAGAATATTGGTCAAAAAAGCTTTACCGGTTTCCTGGTCAAAAATGCCTTTCTCTTCAAATAAGGAAAAAGCGTCACTGGATAAGACTTCCGCCCATTTATAGCTGTAATAACCGGCCGCATAACCGCCGGCAAAAATGTGTGAAAAACCATGGGCAAAGCGGTTGAATTTGGGCGGCTGAACAACGGCAACCTGGGCTCTGACCTGATCCAGAGTCTCATAGATGCGGCCGCCTTTTTCAGGGTTGTAATCCTCGTGAATTCTAAAATCAAACAGGCTGAACTCCAATTGTCTTACCATGATCATGCCGGCCTGAAAGTTTTTTGCAGCCAGCATTTTGTTGAATAATGAATCGGGCAATGTTTCCCCCGTTTGATAATGACCTGAAATCAGCGCCAATGCTTGCTGTTCCCAACACCAGTTTTCCATGAATTGACTGGGCAGTTCGACCGCATCCCATTCCACGCCGTTAATGCCGGAAACGCCCAGATGGTCAACCTTGGTGAGCATGTGATGCAAGCCGTGACCGAATTCATGAAACAGGGTGATGACCTCGTCATGAGTCAGCAAGGCAGGATCATTTCCGGTTGGCGGGGTAAAGTTGCAGGTCAGATAAGCGACCGGGGTTTGAATAGTGTCATCAGTTTTTTTTCGTCCTGCGCAGTCATCCATCCAGGCGCCGCCACGTTTTTTCGGACGGGCATAAATATCGGTATAAAACTGGCCTCGCAGTTGGCCCATATCATCATGTATCTGAAAAAAACGCACTTCGGGATGCCAACTGTCAAAATCATCAATTTCGCTGATGTTTAACCCATACAGTTTTTCCACTATGGCAAACAGCCCAGGCAAGACGCAGGTTATTGGAAAATACGCTTTAACTTCTTCCTGTGAAAGCTGGTAATGATGCTGGCGCATTTTTTCCGAGTAATAGCCTAAATCCCAGGATTGAATATCACTGATACCGTAGCGTTGCTGGGCAAATTCGCGCAACTCTGCCAAATCCTTGCGTGCCTGCCGCCAGGATCTGCCGGCTAAATCTTCCAGAAAATGCATTACATCATCGGGCTTGTCTGCCATTTTCGTTGCCAGCGACAGTTCGGCATAATTATTGAAACCCAATAAACGGGCTTTTTCATGACGCAAGGCGAGAATTTGTTCCATGATGATGCTGTTGTCCCATTGGCCGGCATGCGGCCCCTGGTCTGACGCGCGCGTTGAGAAGGCTTCATAGTGTTCGCGGCGCAATTCCCTGTCATCAGCGTAAGTCATGACGGCCTGATAGGACGGAAACTGCAGCGTAATCATCCAGCCGTCTTTACCCTGGCTTTCCGCCGTTTGTCTGGCTTGAGCCAGTGCGGATTCAGGTAATCCTGCCAAATCCAGCACATTGCTGATGTGTTTTGTCCAGGCATTGGTCGCATCCAGCAGGTTTTCTTCGTATTTGCTGCAAAGACTGGATAGTTCCTGACTGATGTCCTTGTACCGCTGTTTTTTCTCATTATCCAGATCAACGCCGGATAATTTGAAATCTCTTAAGGCGTTGTGGATAATTTTCTGTTGAGCAATATCCAGCGCTGCAAATTTATCGCTGCCGGCGATACTTTGATAGGCATTGAACAGTTGTTCGTTCTGACCCATTTCAGTGGCGTAGGCACTGAGTTTAGGCAGGCAGGCATTATAGGCCGCGCGCAACTCATCGCTGTTGACGACAGAATTGAGATGGCTGACTGGTGACCAGGCCTTATTAAGTGTGTCTTCAGCATTTTCCAGCGGTTCAATCAGGTTTTCCCAGGTGTATTTTGTAGTCGCCAGCAGATGCTGTTCGGCAACGGTGCGCGCTTCGTTTAACAGTTGAGTGATGGCAGGTTCAACATGCTCCGGTTTTATTTGCGAAAACAAGGGTAGCCTGGCGTTGCTCAATAAAGGGTTGTTGGTCATAGGATTATCAGGATTCATGGCTGCATTGCAGTGTTTTATAAAACAACGGAAGTATTTTTTGACGAAGCCGGATGCATGTTACTCTCGATGTGCTGCTTGAGAGTCAAAAAAAACAGCTGTTTTGGATAGATAGTCATGCCAGCTGCGCTTGTTTTTGTCGATAAGCATCCACAGGAAGCCAAGTCCGGAAAATATCCACGAGACAATAGCCGCAGCAAAGCGCAACAAGGCTTGTGTCCAGCTGATGGGTTTTTGATCAAGAGTCAGAACTTTTATTTTCCATGCGCGTAAACCTAATGTTTGCCCGCCATGCGTCCAGAACCAGCCGTAAAAAAAGAAACTGATTAGCGTCAGGTAAATGCGGTAAATCAAGGTTTGTTGGGAGATGACTGCTCCACCTGAAGTGAAAGGCAGTAACAGGGCTGTTGCGACAAATAAAAGCGCGATTAGCAGGATAAAATCGTATATTTGCGCCGCCAGCCGGCGTAAAAAACCAGGTGTTGCCTTTATATTATGACCTGGTTTTAACAATTCTTTTGCTTTCAGAGACAATCAAACTTTGAATAAAGCCAATTTTTGACCAAAATACATGCACATTGCTATTAATCCTCCCAGCATGATTAGGGAAAACAGGAATGGCGGTCTATGGAACAGAAGAATACCGAAATCTGTAACAAAAAGGCTGGTTAACAGAGGGTGGTCAATAAAGCCATTAATAATCTTTTTGAACATAATAACAATACCGTAAATACGCAAATGTCTGCTGCGAATGTTTAAAAAATGGTTGTCTGATCTTTGAGACAGGTTAAATGTGCAGATGGTGCTTGTAAAAATCAGTGCAATGATTTTACTATATTCAAAAGGGTAATGTAAAAGAAAAGGTGACTATTCAACTTACCTCATCCTTAAGGACTCCTGCATACTCTCTCATGTAAGGAAAGGGATGCGGCTTGATTAAGCCTTTTTTCAAACGTGCTGAATAGTTACAAAAAGAAGATTGATTGTGGGATAGAACAGGGCTAATGGTATGATTGCAATAAATAAAAAAAACAGACAGGGTTAAAGGCCATTTTAAACTTTTTTAAAAAATTGATTACTTCAGCTAAAAGTGATGCTGAACCACTTGTAGAGCAAGCCAGAATATATTCACGCTCGGAACATAATATTTCACGATCCCAGATCAGTGACAATGCGCTGAAGGTGTTAAACAGACTGCAAAGAGAGGGTTTCGACGCCTATCTTGTCGGCGGTTGCGTGCGTGATTTGTTGCTAGGGCGCGAACCCAAGGATTTTGATGTGGCAACCAATGCGGAGCCGGACCAGGTCAAAAAAGTATTCCGGAATTGCCGCTTGATTGGGCGCAGGTTTCGCCTGGCGCATGTATATTTTGGCCGGGAAGTGATTGAAGTGGCAACTTTTCGGGGCGCGGGAGAAACAAAAAACGACAAGCAAGTCCTCAATAATGAGGGTCGTTTGTTGCGTGATAATATCTACGGCACCATTGAGGAAGATGTGTGGCGCAGAGATTTTACCGTCAATGCGCTTTATTACAATATCAAGGATTTTTCGGTAGTAGATTATGTTGGTGGCATGGCCGACCATAAATCCGCAACTCTCAGGCTTATCGGTGATCCTGAAACACGTTTTCGTGAAGATCCTGTCAGAATGCTCAGAGCGGTACGTTTTGCCGTCAAACTCGGATTCATGCTGGATCCTGATTGTGAAAAATCGATGCACGACGCCGCTGAGTTGTTATCCAGCATACCGGCTGCACGGCTTTATGATGAAGTTCTGAAATTATTTCTATCCGGCTACGCCTTGCAAACGTTTGAAATGCTGAGACATTATGGGCTTTTCCAGGTGCTGTTTCCGGCCACGGAAAGCAGCCTGGCTATTGAACAAGATGGATTTCCCCGGCTGCTGCCGATCAAAGCCCTGGAAAATTCCGATAATAGAATGGCTGAGGGTAAAACCGTCACCGCTTATTTTTTATTTGCAGCTTTTTTATGGGAACCGGTGCAGATTCGTGCTAAAGAAAAGCTGGCACGAGGCATTGCTGAGTTTGTGGCTTACCAGGATGCCGCCAATGAAGTCATTGCCAGACAGATTAAAAGTACCGCTTTGCCTCGACATATCACCATGGCTATGCGCGAAGTCTGGAGCTTGCAACCCAAATTTAATATGCGCTTCGGTTCCAGACCCAGCCGTTTAATTACCCATCCGCGTTTCAGAGCGGGTTATGATTTTCTTTTGTTGCGTTCCGAGACGGGGGGCGCTGATCCTGAATTGGCGCAGTGGTGGGGCAAATATCAGGAGACCAGCGAAACCGAACAAAGAAAAATGACCCAGCCTCCGCGCAAAGCACATAATAACAAATCAGGGCGTAAAAAGGCCTATCGTAAAAAGGTCAGTGATGGTACGACAGGAACAGAATAAGGCTGAATACGAAAGTGTTTGTTTTAATACCGTCGCCTTGCATATTCCGCCTATTTTGGAGCAACCATGAATCATTTGAAAACTGCCCAAGTCATTGTTTATATAGGCTTGGGCAGCAATCTTGCGACGCCTGTCGCACAAATCAACTCAGCCCGTGCTGCCATAGCCGCACAGGCCGGCGTGCAGGAACGGGGGTTCTCCAGCTTGTACCGCAGCGCACCAATGGGTCCGCAGGATCAACCTGACTATATTAATGCAGTTATGGCATTAGCAACAGATTTGCCGCCAATGGCTTTGCTGCGTTGTCTGCAAAACATCGAAAACAATCAGGGACGGGTAAGAACAGGTGAACAATGGGGCGCGAGAACGCTGGATCTGGATATCCTGATGTATGGCGATCAGAAGATTGATCTGCCTGATTTAACTGTGCCACATAAGGGCCTGGCCGAAAGAGCTTTTGTTTTATACCCGCTGTTTGAAATTGCGCCGCAACTGGTTGTGCCTGGCAAGGGCCCAATTGCCGCCCTGGTTGCGGCGTGTCCATTGGCTGGACTGAAACGGCTGGATTGTTGATATGAGCCGGCATGCTTGCGATTCCGCAGTAAAACCCTTGACGATTAATGACCTGGCGGCAATGAAAATGCGCGGTGAAAAAATCAGCTGCTTAACGGCTTACGATGCCAGTTTTAGCGAATTAATCGATAAGGCGGGCATTGATATGATGCTGGTCGGGGATTCTCTGGGAATGGTTGTTCAGGGGCATGATACAACTCTCCCCGTTACGGTTAATGATATGGTTTATCATACCCGGTGTGTCAGCAAGGCGCGAAGACGGGCGTTTGTCATTGCTGATTTGCCGTTTATGAGCTATAGCACGCCAGTTGTTGCCGCCCAAAATGCCGCCAGATTAATGCAGACTGGCGGCGCACAAATGGTAAAAATGGAAGGCGCACATGCTGATATTGTCAGTTTTCTTGTCGGTCAGGGTATTCCCGTATGCGGACATCTCGGACTGCTGCCGCAATCGATTAATC
The DNA here is from genome assembly GCA_024636875.1 of Methylococcaceae bacterium. Taxonomy (GTDB): domain Bacteria; phylum Pseudomonadota; class Gammaproteobacteria; order Methylococcales; family Methylomonadaceae; genus JAGXGJ01. Next base: position 15,378 of record JAGXGJ010000144.1, read on the forward strand.
AATTGGGCCGTTATAAGGTTCATGGCAAGGAACCCGCTGAGGCGAAAAAAATCATTGCCGAAGCTCATCAACTGCAACAATCGGGGGCAGGATTGCTAGTGCTGGAGTGTGTGCCGGCGTCGCTTGCGAAAGAAATCAGCGCTCAACTGACTATTCCTGTTATCGGCATCGGCGCGGGTGTCGACTGCGACGGGCAGGTTCTGGTGCTTTATGACATGCTTGATATCGGTATAGTCAAGCGCCCCCGTTTTTCCAGGAATTTCATGCGGGATGCTGCAACTATTGAAGGCGCTATTCACACTTATCATCAGGCCGTCAAGCAGGCACAGTTTCCAAGTCCTGAGCATAGCTTTTGAGTCACATGCAAACCGTAAATAAAGTACCGGAATTGCGCGATGTCATCAAAACATGGCGTGTAGCGGGTGCAAGCGTCGCTTTCGTCCCGACGATGGGCAATTTGCATGCAGGGCATCTGAAACTGGTCAATGAGGCGAAGAAAAAAGCCGATTACGTCGTTGTGAGCATCTTCGTGAATCCGGCACAATTCGGAGCTGGAGAAGATTTTGAGACATACCCGCGCACCGAACATGAAGACCGGGAAAAGCTTGATGCCGCTAACACAGATTTGTTATTTTTACCTGCGGTTGCAGATATTTACGCACCGGATACGAAAACCGTGGTTACCGTAACGGAGTTATCCGATTTATATTGCGGCGTCTCCAGACCAGGGCATTTTAGCGGTGTTGCAACAATAGTTTGTAAATTATTTAATATTGTGCAACCGAATGTTGCATTATTTGGACTAAAAGATTTTCAACAATGGGTGGTCATAAGGACGATGGTCAGGGACTTGAATATACCTGTTGAAATAATAGGTGTAGATACAGTCAGAGAGTCTAATGGTCTGGCGATGAGTTCGAGGAATGGTTATATGACCGATGCTGAAAAGCAGGTAGCGCCCAAGTTATATCAGACCTTATGTGCCGCACGTGATTCAGTCTTGATGGGCGTTCAGTCTTATCCGGACATAGAATGGCAAGCATTGGTGTTTTTAGAAAAAGCAGGCTTTGAGCCGGATTATTTTTCGGTGTGTCGCAGCAGTGATTTAAAAAAGGCAACCGCAGAGGACCTGGATTTGGTATTATTGGCGGCAGCAAAGTTGGGCAAAACGCGATTAATTGATAATATTTATTTTTCCAGATAAGCAATACTTAAGATAAAAATTATAGACTCCAGAGTCCGGGAAGCGCAGTGCTTGCACTCTTAGACCGTACATAAATCAGCAAATTTAGATATGTAAAAGGTTGATGCACTGTTGCAATTAATGGATAATGACCGGTTTTTAAACGTATTTTATAGTGTTTTATTATGCAAATTACGATGCTTAAAGCGAAGTTACACCGAGCCACAGTGACTCGATCAGAATTGGGCTATGAGGGTTCTTGCGCGATTGACAGCACTATTCTTGACCTATCAGGCATCAGAGAATACGAGCAGATCCAGATTTACAATATTAACAATGGTGCGCGTTTTACCACGTATGCTATTCGTGCTGAAGCAGGTTCAGGTATTGTCTCGGTAAATGGAGCAGCCGCGCGTCTGGCGTGTCCGGGTGATCTTATTATTGTTTGTGCTTATACAATTCTGGATCAGCAAGAGGCAGGAAGTCATAAGCCTACACTGGTTTATTTCAATGAAAGGAACGAAGTATTACGCTCCGCTTCTGCCATTCCCCTTCAGGCAGCATGACATAACTTGCCCGTATAACTCCGGGTACGTGCAACCAAACCAACCCAAGTCAAAAGTCAGTTCATATTCCGGTTTTCCTTTAAACCAAGGCCCTTGATCAAACTTTGGGTTGAGCGCACAAAAGCTGGCGTGGCTAGTGGCTCCGATCGGTTGCAGAGGACATTTCTATCCGCTATCTTCCCTGAAAAAGCGTGCATACACGGTATTCGCCGCGCTCTTCTGGGTATAAAGGGTGCAAGCGGCTATCGCTGCGAATTTTTAATAAACCAGTCAAGCATTATCTTGGTCTAGCAATGGCATTGCTCAACAAAAAATCGTCGGGTTACGCTGCACCAATCCCGCCTGTACTGATTTTCCATGAAGCGTCGATTAGATATAGAGTCCGGCGTTGGTAAAGCGACACAAAGTCCCCTCTCCCTTTGGGAGAGGGTTAGGGTGAGGGTATTTCAAAGGTCGCTTTACCAACTTTGGCTCCTATATAATGCCTCCGAGATTTAACAGTTTAGCCCCTTTTCCCGAAGGAGAAGATCAGGACGGCAGATCATGCATTGCTCTACCTTCTGCATTCTTACAGTCGTTGAAAATAAAAAATATTCTTGCGGAATTCGAGTTTATTCATTCTTTGAAATCGCTTATCCCGTCAACGCTTGGGAGCTAATCATAATACTTTCACAGTTCTTAAAGTAAAAACAGATATTTTTTAAAGAAGGGTTTGCAATGGCTGATAATAATGACAAAAAAGCACATAAAATAGTGATTGTAGGCGGCGGGGCCGCAGGTCTTGAACTGGCTACCCGTTTGGGTCATAAATTGGGCACAAAAAAACTGGCCGAAGTCACGTTGATTGATGCATCATCGACGCACATCTGGAAGCCGTTATTGCACGAAGTGGCGGCAGGAACGCTGGATGAATCCGAACAGGTTGAATACCTGCCACAGGGATATCGCAATCATTTTCGTTTCAGATTAGGCAGAATGGAGGGTCTGGATAGAAAGAAAAAGGAAATCTATGTCAGTCCTACGCTGAGTGACAGCGGCGAAGAGCTTATCCCTGGCCGCACCTTCAGCTACGATACCCTGGTTATGTCTGTTGGCAGCGTCAGTAATACGTTTAACATCAAGGGCGTCGCTGAACATTGTCTGTTTCTGGATACTACTGCACAGGCTTTTAAATTTCAGAAGCAATTGTTTGAATCCTATCTAAAGAGTTATATAGGTAAAGACAGCGTTAACATTAAGCCCTTATCTATCGCTATTGTTGGAGCCGGGGCTACAGGTGTTGAGTTGGCTGCACAATTGCACGAGGTAACCAATGTGCTGTCGATTTATGGATTGAACGAGAAGAGCACGGTAAAACTGACCATTATTGAAGCGGCAACGCAATTGTTACCTGCTTTACCCATTAAATTGGCAACCGCCACACAACAGCAACTCGTGAGTTTAGGTGTTGACCTTAAAATGGGCAGACGCGTTACCGAGATAACCAAAGAGGGCATCACTACGCATGATGGTGAATTTATTGAAGCCGGCCTGAAAGTCTGGGCGGCAGGCATTAAAGCGCCGGATTGGATGAAAAATCTGGATGGGCTGGAAACCAACCAGATCAATCAGTTGGTGGTAGACAGCACCCTAAAAACCTCAGACGATAACATTTTTGCAATGGGCGATTGTGCTGCTTGTGTCTGGCAAGGACATAAAGGCAATGTACCGCCCAGAGCGCAAGCGGCGCACCAGCAGGCTTCAGCTTTATGCAAATCGATTGTCAATCGTTTAAAAGGCCGCCGTCTGGTGAGTTTCGTTTACTATGATTACGGTTCACTGGTTTCGTTGGGCAAATACACCACAGTCGGTAATTTGATGGGTCATTTGATGGGTACAGTGAGCATTGGAGGATTTATTGCCAAAGTGGTTTATCTGTCCCTTTATAAAATGCATCAGGTGGCAATCCATGGTTATTTCAGAACGGCAATGTTGACGCTTTCCAATGCCTTCAGACGCAGTGTTTATACCAAAATAAAAATGCACTAGTACTCAGTCAGCATTGTTTTGTCGTGTAAAACTAGAGTTAGTCAGCAGTCGCATATTCACTTTCCCCTTTGGAAAAGGGGGATTGAGGGGGATTTATTTAAAAAATCTCCTCTAACCCCTCTTTTTCAAAGAGGGGGGGACTGAATAGCTACTCCAGTTTTATCCGTCATAATTAAAATGACGAACTACTAGTGCAATAAGTGTTCGTAAGTTACGCCGATATATTTATAATAAATTGACAGCCTAATCGCCGCTATAGCATGATGCAGCGCTGGATTTTTTAAACTCATAAAAATTAAGAATATGTTTGAAATTGAATACGAGTTCCGCGAAGAGGATCTGATCCATTTTAATGAAATACAGTTCATGAGGAATGATGAAATACAGCGAAATATACAAAAGAACCGCTGGCTAGTCCCGGGTGTCATGGGGATTATTGGCGGCTTTTATTATTTCTATTATGGTGATACGAAATCATCGGGATATATTGTCGCTATGGCTGCCCTCTGGGCGCTGTTGTCGCCTAAAATAATGATGCTGGATTTACGCCGGCAAATTCTTAAAAACTATACCGCTAAAGAAAAAAGCAATTTGTTCGGCACTTATACCTTGACCATAGACCCTGCAAACCCCAATTATCTGCTGGAAAAATCACCCAGCGGCAAACATAAAATGGCCTGGTCAGATCTGGTTCGCGTTGAATACGGCAAACGTTATGTTTATATCTATATCGATTTGAGCACTGCGCTGGTCATTCCGGTGGATAAGGTAAAAAAAGGAAATCTTGAGCAGTTTGCCGAGCAGGCGGAAAAAATGATTGAGCGGTTTGCTTAAAAAGGTACAAGGCGCAAGGTAAAAGGTGAAAAATCCCTGGATCTTTGCGCTTGTTTCCAACCTACACGCTGATTACTGTGTTATTGTGCGGGAATAGAGTGTTAAGCAACTCGCAAAAAATAAACCGCCACAGATTCACAGATTAAACTTATTTATAATCTGTGAATCTGTGGCAACTGTAACAGGGGGTATTTTTTGCGAGTTACCTTAAATCACAGTAGTGTAAGCGTGAACTGCAAAAAGCGTATTTAGGAGAATATTATGTATCGCTTAGGCTGGCCTTGTGCAACATTTTTCGCAGAAATGGGCATGCCGCTTTTAATTAAAGTTGAAATCATTCACGATAACGAAGCGAATGTTTATGTGGCAACCAGCCCTGATTTAAAAGGGTTGGTTGTCGAAGCGGAAACGTTAGACGAGTTGGAAAAAGAAGTGTGGGACTTAGTGCCGGAATTACTCACGCTGGATAAGCCAAAGTTGCGCGTAAAAGCCGTAACGCATTTGTCGTTTTTTCAGCCGCCTGTTGCTGTATAAATGGTTATGAAAAACTGGTCAAAGAGCTTTTGCTAAAACACGGTTATAAACCAGTTCGCTCAGGCAAGGGGTCGCATGAAATCTGGGCATCGGAAAAAGGCGTATCCGTTACCGTAAATCATGCTTGTAAATCACGGCACACAGCCAATAGCATCATGAAAGCGGCGGGTATTGCGCATCGTTTTTAAAGGCATATCACGTAAAAACAAGGTGTCAGATGAGTTGAAGCGTGACGATCGAGGTAGAGCAGCCAGTTACCCAACTGCCCCCTCACAGATCGAAGCGTGACGGGGTTTATAACCCCGTCACTCACGTTTTGTAAATCGTTGCGGTGTTCAAACGTTCCGGCCGGGGTTGTAAACCCCGGCCGGCTTCGTGATGGATCAATAATAAAATAAGGGTATCCATGATTACGTCAATATACGCATCACTCTCAGCTTTATTAATAGTGAGACTGTCTCTTTCAGTCATAAAGCTCCGTAGAAAAAACCGGGTCAGTGTTGGTGACGGAGGAAATCCTGGTGTTTACTGAGCCACTTAAACTTTGGTAATGACGTGTGCTAGTTCCCAAGCTCCAGCTTGGGAATTCGGCCAGGGAAGCTAGAGCTTCGGTTACCTGATTCCCAAACCGGAGCTTGGGAATCAGCGTATTTAGTTTGTGCTAGTTCCCAAGCTCCAGCTTGGGAATTCAGTCAGGGAAGCTAGAGCTTCCCGTCATGCGAAGCTAGAGCTTCGGTTACCTGGTTCCCAAACCGGAGCTTGGGAATCAGCGTATTTAGTTTTGAACCTTGTACCTTTTACCTTAAACCTTAATGCTAAATTTTAAAAATATAGCCTTGCGCCGTGGTGCGCGGGTGCTGTTTGCCAATTCCTCTTTCACGATACACAAAGGACAAAAAGTCGGTTTTACCGGTGCGAATGGCGCGGGCAAATCCAGTTTATTTGCGTTGGTCAAAAATGAACTGCATCTGGATGAAGGCGATTTTTCGATGCCGCCCAATCTGGAAATCGCCCATGTTGCCCAGGAAACGCCGGCTGTTGCCAGTTCTGCTATTGATTACATCATCGACAGCGATCAGGAATTAAGACATTTACAAAACCAGTTGAAGCTCGCTGAACAAACCGGCAACGGTCTAAAACAGGCCGAATTGCACGCCGCTTTGGATACCATTGGCGGTTATACTGCGCAAGCCAGAGCATCCCGCTTAATGAACGGTTTGGGTTTTACACATGATCAGGAGCAAAATCCCGTCAGTTCATTTTCAGGCGGTTGGCGTATGCGTCTTAATCTGGCGCAAGCATTGATGTGCCGATCCGATTTACTGTTACTGGATGAACCGACTAACCATCTGGATCTGGATGCGGTTATCTGGCTGCAGGACTGGTTATGTAAATATCCCGGCACCTTGTTGTTGATTTCTCATGATCGTGACTTTCTCGATACCATCACCGATCACATCGTGCATATTGAACAGAATAAAGCCGAGCTATATACCGGCAACTATTCCGCATTTGAAAAAATGCGCGCCGAGAAACTGGCGCAGCAACAATCGGCTTACCAGAAACAGCAACGCGAAATTGCTCATATTCAAAGCTTTGTCGACCGGTTTAAAGCACAAGCCACGAAAGCCAGGCAAGCACAAAGCCGCATCAAAGCCCTGGAACGCATGGAATTGATTGCGATGGCGCATGTTGATTCGCCGTTTGATTTCAGTTTCGCCAAACCGGAGAAAATGCCTAACCCGTTATTAACGCTGGATAAAGTCGATATAGGTTATGGGGCAACCTCAGTGATTAGACAGGCGGGATTATCGATTTCGCCGGGCGACCGTATCGGGCTGTTGGGGCCGAATGGCGCGGGTAAATCCAGTTTAATCAAAGTCTTGGCCGGTGAAATGTCGCCTTTATCGGGGACAAGACAGGAAGCGGAGGCACTAAAAATCGGTTATTTTGCCCAGCATCAACTGGAGCAATTGCAGCTCGATGAAAGTCCTTTATGGCATTTACAGAAGCTAGACAGGCAGGCAACTGAAAAAGATTTACGCAACTTTCTGGGTGGTTTTGATTTTCAGGGCGACAAGGTTCTACAAGCGGTGAAACCGTTTTCCGGCGGTGAAAAAGCACGTTTAGTCTTGGCTTTGCTGGTTTATCAAAACCCAAATCTGTTGCTGCTGGATGAACCGACCAATCATCTGGACCTGGACATGCGCCATGCCTTGGGTGTGGCTTTGCAGGACTACCAGGGCGCTATCGTGGTAGTATCGCATGACCGGCATTTATTGCGCTCGGTTACAGATCAGTTATTATTAGTCGCCGATGGCAAAGTACAGCCTTTTGAGGGTGATCTTGACGATTACCGTTTATGGTTGGCTGAACAGAAAAAAGGCGATGAAAAAGCTGTGGATCAGGTTTCACCAACGGTGTCACGCAAAGACCAAAGAAAACTGGAGGCAGAACGCAGACAAAAACACAAACCTTTGTTTGATGCGCTGAAAAAAGCGGAATTTGCCGTTGAAAAATATCATAATGAACAACGGCAATTGGAACATCAATTGGCGGATCCTGCGATTTATGCCGAATCAGAAAAAACACGTCTGAAACAATTGATGGCAAGAAAGATACAGGTCGATAAGGCGCTGGACGAGGCTGAAACGGCGTGGATGGAGGCGGAAGAAAAGCTTGATGCGGCTAAAGGCTAAAGGTTCAAGCTACAAGGTGATTCAAAAGGCATAAACCTTGTACTTTTTGCCTTGCACCTTTGCATAGAGGTGTTAAACAGGTTTTCAATGCAGAAACATAAATAATAGAGGTAATATCAATGTATGACATTATAAAGCTGTTATTTGATATTTGCCTGTTTAAAAAAGGGCCACAGGATATGCCATACTCTGTGTGGCTGTTGCGTTTATTGTTAGTTATTTATATCAGTATCCGGGTATTAATGTTAAGCATCCACTTCGATTGGCTCAATGTACTATTGCAGACAATTGTTGAAATTATTCTGGTAGCCGGATTTTTCTGGACACTGTTATATCTGTCTCGAAAACCGGGGCGGTTCTATCAGGTTATATCCGCGGTATTGGGTACGGATGCACTGATCAGTTTTTTTTCCCTGCCCGGACTGGCCACGATGGAAACCGGCCAAGGCGGTTTATTGGTGTTTTTGATAATGCTTGGGTTAATCGGCTGGCATTGGGCGGTTACCGGGCATATTATACGCAATGCGCTGGAGCAAAGTCTGAGCTTTAGTTTAGGTCTGGCGTTTTTATATTTACTGGGATCTTATCAGGTGATGGCATTATTGTTTCCTGAAGTTGCTGGCGTTCAATAGGGGGGAGTCATGGAAAACTATAAACATATATTATTGGCGGTGGACTTTTACGAACACTGTGAAGCGGTTGCCAACAGAGCGAAGGATTTGGCCAATAAATTTCAGGCAAAACTGAGCATTATTCACGTAGTGGATAGTTTGCCGATTACCGAAGCGGGTTATGGGGTGGATATTCCTTTCAATATGGATTTAACAACAGAGTTGATGGCGGGGGCAAAAAAGAGACTGGCTATACTGGCCGAAAAGCTGGCTGTCTCTGAAGAGAGGCTATGGCTGGAAATGGGTAGTCCCAAGGCAGAAATAATCAGGATTGCAGAAGAAAACAAGGTGGATTTAATTGTAATCGGCTCACATGGCCGGCATGGCCTGGCTTTGCTACTGGGATCGACTGCTAATGGGGTTTTGCATCATGCAACTTGTGATGTATTGGCGGTGCGTCTGCAAGATGAATAATGCGATATGCGCGTTTTTATGACATTTGCAATACCATTGCAAAATAATGGCGAGTGGGAACGCTAATAAATAAAAGTGCTTTTACAGTATTAAGGTAAACAGATGATTGGACATATTGAAAGTTATGATCCCGATAGCCAAACCGGGGTGTTAATAGGAGAGGAAAAGTCTTATACGTTTCATTTGGATGATTGGGTAGCGCAAGTACCGCCAGACCCCGGTGATGACATCAACTTTGAAGCCGATGGAACAATAGCACGCAAGATTAATCTGGTGGGCGCTTATCTGGCTCCGCCCAAGGCGGTTAAATATAAATATGTGGCGGCGGTGCTGGCATTATTTCTAGGCTTTACAGGGCTGCATCGATTCTATTTGGGATTTTATAAGCTGGGCTTTGCTCAACTGGCTGTGACCGTTGCAACGGTTGGCTATGGAGCACTTTGGGGCTTCTTAGAAGCTGTGCTGCTGTTTGCCGGTCATATCAATAAAGACGCCAAAGGCCGCCCTTTAAAATAGTTATTACCATAACTCACACAAAAACTTGAAGGCATAAAAAAGGCTCTTGCCAAATAACAAGAGCCTTTTTTGAAGCTCAATGCCTATCCTTTACTTGGGATAAACATTAACGGCAGTTAAACCTTTTGGACCGGATTCGATGTCAAAAGTCACGGTTTGCCCTTCAGCCAAAGTTTTAAAGCCCTCGCCTTGAATAACCGAATGATGAACGAAAACGTCTTCGCCACCCTCGGAAGGTGCTATAAAACCAAACCCTTTAGTGTTGTTAAACCACTTTACAGTGCCTGTTGTCATTTTTAAAACTCCTAAAATATAAACTTTACATATCACAGAACTACAGCATTGATAACAGGGACATCCACTGCAATATCTTTAATCTGCTAACCGCGAAATGTAATTGTACTGCTATTTCCGGCAGGATGCCATTTATTGAAACGTTTTGTACAAGCCATCCAGCACCAATGAATTAGGGCTAACCATGCCGACAACCTTGTTGTTTTCAAGTACGGGCGCCCTGACCAGATTATAGTTGGCAAAAAGCCGTGAGCAGTAGCGGATATCCATATCGGGATGTACTGAAATTACCGGTTTGCTCATGATTTCATAGACGTTAACACGGTCCGGCGCCCGGTCTTTGGCCAGAACATGGCGGGCGATATCACCGGAAGTCAACATGCCGTATTCATCATCCTCATGGCGCTTGTTGACAATAAGTACAGCGGTTTTGAGTGTTTTCATTTGTGTCAAGGCTTCGGCCACTGTTGCAATGCCGTCAATAGTGCCGAAATCGGTTTTCATGACATCTTTGACGCGGACTAGAGTGCGTTTTTCCATCATATTTTATCCTCAAGTTCTTGGGTTAATTCTTCAACCTGGCGCATGACGCCGATAGCATCTTCAACATCAAGCTGAAAAGCGATGCCGCTGCCGGGTTTGCTGTCGAATTCCGCAACCTTGGCGATTGTTTCCAGAATGTGCCGGCTGAGGTGTTCTTCGACCAGGAATAACAGCACATCGCGTTGAGTTTCCAGCGTCAGACCAAAAAAGGTTTTTGATTGCTTCAGCCCTTCGCCCCGTGCGGAGTTGATGACCGTCGCACCTTTAGCGCCGTTTTTACGTGCGGTATCAAGCACCAGGTCGGTTTTATTATCTTCAACAAAGGCAATGATTAATTTGAAATGCATGATTTTTCTCAGGGTTAGGATGAGAGACTGCGTTTACCAAGCCATTGTGCAATTTTCGCGTAGCCCAGTACAGCAATAATGGGGAATAAACTGGCGAAGGCGATTAAACCAAAACCATCCAGCAAAGGATTTCGGCCCGGCACAGCCTCGGCCAGACCCAGGCCCAATGCCGTCACCAGTGGCACGGTAACCGTTGATGTTGTAACTCCCCCGGAGTCATAAGCCAGTCCGATAATCATTTTCGGCGCGAACAGGGTTTGTATCAACACTAAAACATAGCCTGCGACAATAAAATAATAAAGCTCGGTTCCGAGGACAATGCGGATAGTTCCCAGACCCAAGCCAAAGGCGACACCTATGGCAACAGCAAGGCGTAAGCCCCAGGCATTAATGGTGCCGCCTGAAATTTGTTCGGCTTTAATGGCAACAGCGAGCAGGGATGGTTCTGCCAGGGTGGTAGCAAAACCAATGCTGGCGGCAAAGATATAAACCCAGTAATAGGCTTGCCAGGTAACGTTCTGGACAGTAGGGTTAATGCCCAGAAATTCAGCTGTGGTTAACTGTGTGGCCATCAACTTGCCCAGCGGGAACAACGCCATTTCCAAACCTTCCAGAAAGAAAGCAATACCCAGTACCACATACAAAAAACCGCTTAGCGTTTTTTTGAAGTGAGCGATAGGCTTGCGGATTATCAAAAGCTGAAAGCCAATGATAATGGCGGCGATAGGTAATATATCCCTGCATGTTGCCAGCAGAACGAGTGCAAACTGCTCCGGCCAGTAACTCATCTAATCATCCCGTAAGCCATCACGAAAATCATTGGCGTCAATGACGCAAATGCGATAAGACCGAAACCGTCAGTAATAGGATTACGACCCTTAATGGCTGTCGCCAGGCCCACACCCAATGCAGTTACCAGCGGAACGGTAATAGTTGAAGTAGTGACGCCGCCAGAATCATAAGCAATGCCGATAATCTCCGCAGGTGCAAACGGCGTCATGATAATTACGCCGCAATAGCCGCCGATAATTAAATAATATAAAGGCCAGCCACGGATTATTCTTAGTACGCCGATTAAAATAGCAAAACCGACCGAGAGGGCGACGGTAATACGTAGTCCCAGCGCATAACTGTTCCTGGCTGCACTGGTTTGTTCAATCACGTTGCCTTTACTGGCAATGTTTGCAGCTTCTTCAGCAACCGCTATCAGTGCTGGCTCCGCAACCGTGGTGCCAAAACCCAGACAAAATGCAAACGTCAGTAGCCAGAATACACTGCCTTTACGGGCAAAAGCATATGCCATCGCATCGCCAAGCGGGAACAGACTTTGCTCCAGTCCCTGGATAAACAAGGTGAGGCCGAGAATAACAAAGAGTGAGCCGATAATTAAACTGGTAACATCAGGTACAGGTTGATGAATTATGAGGATCTGAAAAATTAAAACAACGGCAAGAATTGGAGCAAGATCCAGAAAACTGCTGAACAGCCGTTTAATAAAAAGATTCTTTAACATAGACATTCAAATTCCTCACAGGCAGTTGATTGTATATTAAAGGCGAGCGTGAATCTATTGAGTTAATAGGGTGATCCACTAAAGACTTACCTGATTACCCACAAGCTTCAGCCAAAACGAAACCGGGGTGAGTCCAGGAATTCCTCAAGTATCGTCACCCCGGCATGGATTCACTTCAGGCTATCCTGCCTGATGCCCTTCGGGTTAATGCAAATCTGTTCCAGACAG
>JAGXGJ010000145.1 GCA_024636875.1 Methylococcaceae bacterium
ACATGGCGCTAGCATGAGCGCAATTCCAGGAAAAATCAAGATACTAGTATAAATGGATGGCACTACAAAAGAAAACGAAAAATGACCATTGATTTTAAAGGAATTTTTCGAAATAAAAACCGCCGGCAACGATAAATCAATGACTTAGGGAAGCTGGAGTCACGAAGATGGGTTAAGCAACACAGGTGTTTTAGACCCAAAAATCAAACATAAGCCATTAAGTTATGGTAAATTATTACACTATTAAAGCCAGAAAAACAAATGGGGCAACTGGTTAAGAAAATAGTAATGACTCAATTTCCAATAGAAAAAGCATAGACTTGTTTTAATGCTATTTATCAACAGAAGTAAGAAAACACATAATCGCGTTTACAACAATTACTGATGTTCCTCAATGGTCGACAATTACAGTCCGTAAGTTTTATGGGGCTAATATTTTGAATTCGGAGGAAGGTATCGCGTTTTCTCAGAATTACTTGGGATGAGGATCCTATAACGCAGGCTGAAAAATCGCTTTGCCGGTATCGGCTTTACAGGGAAACGTTTTCACGATGCCAGCATAGATTCTAGCTTGCTTGCTATTGTCGAGCGTTGATCGGACGCTACAATGCATTCGTTCGAATACGATCCACAATCCGTAGCATGCACGCGTGATCCCATGAAAATGGATTTCCCCGAAAATAAGATATGAGCAATCGAAAAAGTTTCGGCGTTGAATCAGTAATATTTGTCGCAACTTGGACAATTTTATGTGGTATATCGATTTGGGGCGTTGTTACACCACACAGGGACGATGTGGCAATCTTGGTTGCTGTGACTAGACGTTTGTTCGTTGCAATATATAGCGACCAGGTTCGCAAATTCATGATATGAAAAAGTCAAGAAAAAGCTATTTTACTGCACCTTTGAGTATAGATGTTCTGCTAGTGGCCATCCTGCCATTGTGGGGGGCCGGACAATGGCACGTAATTTGTTGATGATTAGAGGTAATCCTTTAGCGTTATAGCGCATTTATGATACGATAACAGACGAGGTATGTTGTCATAGCGAGACGTGGTTGATTGAGTTGATGGTTATCTTTTTTAAGTCGAAAATCCAGAGGATATTTTCACTTTTATCGGGATAGATGGTTCTAGCTAAACTCATTGAACACTTGCGCGGGTGGATTTACTCTCCTATCAGCCAAGTCTTAACATTTTTTGACAAGATTTTGATGCAAATTGAATTATTTTGTGTAAAAATTACTGCGTCGTAAGGGCTTGAACCTACAAAGGTTATTTCATTTAAACCTGCCTAAACAGGAACATTTTGAGGGACGTGAATCGGCGGATCTTCCAAATTTCCCAGTACAGCCGAGAATTTTTTTTGCCCCAAAATACATTTCTTCTTCGGTTCCGGCTTGTCCGGCTTAGGATGTAATGTAATAGTGTCTGAACAAAAATGATAGAGGCTTTACCTCACAAGGAGTGCAACGATTTATTTGATTTAAAGGTTTTTGAAAATTCATGAATATCAGCATGATTTGCAGAATATTGAAGGTTTTACCCTTAATCTCAGAAAATCCTGGATTCTTTTTTCTCCTGAAATGCTTAAATGGCAAGGCTTTCAGAATTCCCGTTCAAACACGAATTCGTGTTTTTAAAATTGTCCTTTTCACATTGATTTGAGCATGTTATGAAAATGTTACAGCGTAAACGTAATAAAATGATGTTTTTTTTATGAGTTCCATCAAAAAAAACGTACCATGGTGGTTTCGTATTGGTGCGAAAATAGTTTTGGCTCGATTACCTATCCCTTATTCATTCTGGAAGGGCTTAAGACTCTTTGAACATGGCGACATGGACCAGCCACAGTATGCCTTGGATTCATTCCTTCTACTTGCGAGAACAGCAGGTGTTCTGCACGAGGAATCCTCCCCACCCTATCTGACTGTTGACAGCGAATTTTCCGTACTTGAATTAGGACCGGGTGACTCGATTTTCAGTGCGGCAATCGCGCTGTCTTTAAACGCATCAAGCGTTTGTTTAGTTGATGCTGCTGCATTTGCTACAACAGACATGACGGCTTATTCCAACATGTTTTCCTTTTTACGGCAAAAAGGTTTCACTCTACCTTTCAAAAATGAACCGAACTCCATTGCTGATATTCTAAAGGAATGTAATTGTCAATATTTGACTGACGGCATTCGCTCCCTAGAGAAACTGCCTTCTGCATCTGTGGATTATTGTTTTTCTAATGCTGTGTTAGAACATATTCCAAAACATGATTTTCCTACAATGGCACATGAGTTGTTTCGCATAGCAAAACCCGATGGCTTTATTGTACATCGTGTTGACTTAAAAGATCATTTAGGCGGGGGCTTAAATAATCTCAGATTTGCCGAATCCGTTTGGGAAGGAGCGTTGTTCAGTCGCTCTGGATTTTATACAAATCGCATTCGTTTCAAAGAAATGCTCACTCTCTTTACCGAAGCCGGTTTTACTTATACCTTGCCACGCATTATACGTTGGGAGAGTCTCCCTATAGCGCGTACTGAATTAAATGAAGCATTTAGTCAACTATCCGATGATGACTTATTGGTCAGTGGCTTCGATGTGGTATTAACAAAACCGTCAGCGGCAATTCACTAATGTGCGGTTTTACGGGATTTATCAGCAATTATAACGCCCTGTCACAGGATAGCTGGTCTGCTCTACTAAACCGAATGGGCGATACGATTGGTTTTCAAGAACAAGGTTATAACGAAGCCGTCTATGCAAAAGCCATTGCACAACATTTAGGCACCGAACTTACCGAGCTTTATATGACTGCTCAACAAGCCATGGAAGTGATTCCAGGCTTACCTGGATTGTATAATGAACCGTTTTCAGATTCTTCACAAATTTCTATATTTCTCGTATCGCAACTGGCAAAACAGCATGTAACGGTCTCATTATCTGGTGACGCAGGTGATGAGTTGTTTTGTGGTTACAACCGTTATGTTTGGACAGCTAATCTTTGGCTCAAAGTCGCTCTTCTGACATTGCCATTACGCCGAATATTGGCAAAGGGAATAATTAGTTTGTCCCCTGATGTCTGGAATCTTCTAACAAACTTTCTTACCCTGTTCAATTCAATACGTACCGTTAATATCGGTTATAAATTGCATAAAAGCGCTAATGTACTCATTGGTTTAACTCGGCATCAGTGGTTATAGATGACCTGTTACCGACTACTTTGGTGAACGAATTGCCGAGATTAGAAGACTTTCATGCTATTCAACACATTATGGCACTGGATAGTATGACTTATTTACCCGATGACATTTTAGTAAAAGTCGATGGAGCTGCAATGGTCGTATCATTGGAAACGCGCGTCCCTTTTTTAGATCACCATGTAGTAGAATTTGCATGGCAAATTCCTCAATCTATGAATCTGCGTGATGGGCAAAGCAAATGCCCATTACGGCAAGTATTATATCGCCATGTCCCTAAAGTGCTAATTAAACGACCCAAATTAGGGTTTGGTATACCAATCGGTGATTGGTTACGTCATGATTTACGCGATTGGGCGGAAGAGTTACGGGATGAAACACGCTTGCGGAATGAAGGCTCTTTTCAACCCGAATTTATTCGGAAAAAATGGCAAGAACATCTCTCAGGACAGTACAATCGGCAAGATAATGTGTGGGATGTGCTGATGTTTCAAGCGTGGTTGGAAGAGCAGAAGAAAGCTGTACATAACCAGTCGCCGCTTTAATGGATAACAAACGAGTTTGGCTTTATTACTATAATGAACAAAAAAATAATTATCGTTGCAAATACATCGTGGTATTTATTTAACTTTAGATTAAATCTAATGTTACACCTTCAAAACTTGGGTTATGAAATTATAGCAGTGGCGCCACTCGATGATTACTCCAGTCGTTTCGCGGCACATGGCATTCAATTTTATGAAATGCCTATGGATAACAAAGGTACCAACCCTCTCAAAGACAGTTTGTTAATTTTTCGATTTGTGCTGCTTTTTTTAAAATTAAAGCCAGGCTGTATATTGTCATATACACCAAAATGCAATATTTATGGCGCATTAGCCGCTAGTTTTTTAAATATTCCTATTATCAATAATGTGTCAGGTTTAGGAACGGCTTTTATCAGAGAAAACCTTGTCACCAAAATCGTAAAATGGCTTTACATAGTCTCGTTAAGAAAATCCGCTAAGATTTTTTTTCAAAATAAAGATGATTTATCACTTTTTATTGATAAGGGCTTGGTTAAAGCAGAACTGACAGGTTTATTACCTGGCTCTGGTGTTGACGTGCATCGTTTTACCCCCGCAGAAAATTCCATTCCTCGAACCAAGTTTGTATTTTTACTTGTTGCCAGGATGTTGAAAGACAAAGGCATTGCAGAATTAGTTGAAGCAACGCAGTTATTAAAAAAACAATATTCGCATATTGAATGTCAATTATTAGGCTTTTTGGATGCAAAAAACCCATCTGCTGTTTCTTCGAAAGAAATGCAGGCTTGGGTGAAAGAAGGTCTCGTTAATTATTTGGGCGTAAGTGATTCGGTAGTCGATTTTTTGCGGCAAGCGGATTGTGTTGTTTTACCTTCTTATTATCGTGAAGGGGTTCCACGTTCGCTGTTAGAAGCGGCGAGCGTGGGTAAACCTATTATTACCACCGACGCGGTGGGTTGTCGTGAAGTGGTGGATGACGGCATTAATGGGTATTTGTGTGAGCCACGAAATGTTGACGACCTTAAAGCCAAAATGGAGAAAATGTTATTACTATCTGAAGCAGAGCGAGTGCAGATGGGATATAAAGGGCGCGAAAAAGTTTTAAGACAATTTGATGAGCAAATTGTCATTGATCGTTATGTACAGGCCATTGAGCATGTGTATGGTTGAACCGACAGGTTGATAGGCTCAATATGAGATGACTGTAATTACTTTGTCCTGCTTAAAATTGATAGTCAACTTGTAACTTAGGTTTCGGAGCTCAATAAAAAGATTATAAAAAAACCTGTGACGACTTTATTCCCCATCCCTGAAAATCATCCGCAACGCTTTGTTCTTCATAACGAAGTCCACGCCCGTGAACCGTTGATTCTCAATGTGCCCGTCAGAGCCAGTCATCTTGCCTTGTTATTGTCTGCTGATGAAAAAACGCAAGAACGCAAGCATTTGATCACGCTTTGTGAACGGTTTGGCGTCGCCCCACCGGAAAAAGACGTGGATCACTTTAGCGCCAGCTTTAATTCCTTTCAAATACGCTGGGAACAACACGGCGAGTTTAGTACTTACAGTTTTTATGTACACGACATCCCCAAAGATCCGTTTGCGGATTCCGCGCTGAAAAAAGTGCCGGTGGACTGGCTGTCGCAATTAAACGGCCAGGTTATAGTGGCGGCGCACTCCAGCATTGTCTCCGCCGCCGCTATTCCTTTTGAGGAGAACGGTGATTTAGCGTCGCTCTCGGCTTACTTTGCCAACAACCCCATCATCGGTTCCAAAGTAACCGGCGGCGCCGCCTCGGTATTCACCGATTTTCGCATTCACGTCGATGGTTTTAGCCGTTTTTTAATTATCAATCATGACTTGAGAACAGAACAGGCCGGGCGCTTGTTGCAGCGCCTCTTTGAAATTGAAGTGTACCGGGTCATGGCGTTGCTGGCTTTTCCCATCGCGCGCAAACTGTACCCGGCCTTGAAAAAGTGTGATCGGCAACTGTATACCATCACCAACGCCATGACGATGCCTGATAATAATGATGGCGAATTATTGGACGAGCTAACCACGCTGGCCGCTGAAGTTGAGAATCATATCTCCAGCAATCACTTTCGCTTTGCAGCCGCCAGCGCCTATCATCAACTGGTGGAACAACGCATCAACGATTTGCGCGAAGTCCGCATTCAAGGCATTCAG
Source organism: Methylococcaceae bacterium (assembly GCA_024636875.1). GTDB lineage: Bacteria > Pseudomonadota > Gammaproteobacteria > Methylococcales > Methylomonadaceae > JAGXGJ01. The sequence continues at coordinate 5,908 of JAGXGJ010000145.1, forward strand.
ACCTTGGGAGAATTTATCAAACGCCGACTGGAGCCGGCGATTAATACCTGCGAATCCCTCTCGCACCGCTTTACCCTGCTTTCTGAACGCGTCAGTAACGCCAGTCAGTTGTTACGCACACGTGTCGACATCATTATCGAGCGACAAAATCAGGGTTTGCTCACGTCAATGGCTTTACGCGCAAAAATGCAACTGCGGATGCAGCAAATGGTTGAAGGCATCTCGATGGTCGCTATTACCTATTATGCGGCCAGCCTTATCGGCAAAATAGCCGAAGCACTTCATATTATTGGCTGGAAAGTCAATCCGGAACTCATTGAAGGCATTTCCATTCCCTTTATTTTGATCATTATCGTTATCAGCATTAACCGGATTCATAAAATCATAGCCAATACCACCGAATAATGTCTGGTAGGCACTGAAGTCGCACCGATAGCCCGACAATCAGGCGCGGATGTAAAACCGCGATAACGCCGGAGTAACAGAATTTTGGCTGTTACTCCGATACACGCTATACCTTATGATAAATATCGGCGCCCTCTTCAAGAAACTGCCGGGATTTTTCATCCATCCCTTTAATTAACGCCTCTTCTTCATCTTTGATGCCTTTTTCCGCCGCGTAGTCGCGCACATCCTGGCTGATTTTCATCGAACAAAAATGCGGACCGCACATGGAGCAGAAATGGGCAACTTTCGCTGAATCTTTTGGCAAGGTTTCATCATGAAATTCACGCGCTTTTTCAGGATCAAGGCCGATATTGAACTGATCTTCCCAACGAAATTCAAAACGGGCTTTGGACATGGCGTTGTCGCGCGCCTGTGCGCCGGGATGACCTTTTGCCAGATCAGCTGCGTGAGCGGCTATTTTATAAGTCACGATGCCTTCACGCACATCCTGTTTATTCGGCAAGCCTAAATGTTCTTTTTGCGTGACATAGCAGAGCATCGCGCAACCGTACCAGCCGATATTTGCCGCGCCTATGGCCGAGGTGATATGGTCGTAACCGGGAGCGATATCGGTGGTCAGCGGACCCAAGGTATAAAAAGGCGCTTCGCCGCACTCTTCCAGCTGTTTTTCCATATTGACTTTGATCAAATGCAATGGCACATGCCCAGGGCCTTCGATCATCGTTTGCACATCGTGTTTCCAGGCAATTTTGGTCAGCTCACCCAGGGTTTCCAGTTCGCCGAATTGCGCGGCGTCATTGGCATCATAGATAGAACCGGGACGCAAGCCATCGCCCAAGGAGAAGGACACGTCATAGGCATTCATGATCTCGCAGATGTCTTCAAAATGCGTGTACAGGAAACTTTCTGTGTGATGCGCCAGACACCATTTCGCCATGATGGAGCCGCCTCGAGAAACGATGCCGGTCATGCGTTTTGCCGTCAACGGCACATGATGCAAACGTACGCCGGCATGAATCGTGAAATAATCAACGCCCTGCTCTGCCTGTTCGATCAAGGTGTCGCGGAAAATTTCCCAGGTCAGGTCTTCGGCTTTGCCATTGACTTTTTCCAGGGCTTGATAAATAGGCACGGTACCGATAGGTACCGGTGAATTGCGCAAAATCCATTCGCGGGTTTCGTGTATATTTTTACCGGTGGATAAATCCATGATGGTATCGCCGCCCCAGCGTATGCCCCAGAGCATTTTTTCCACTTCTTCCTCGATGGATGAAGTAACAGCTGAATTGCCCAAATTGCCATTGATTTTCACCAGGAAATTACGGCCGATAATCATCGGCTCCAGTTCGGGATGATTGATGTTGGCGGGAATAATGGCCCTGCCCCTGGCCACTTCGTCACGGACAAATTCAGGCGTAATGACGTCTGGAATAGATGCACCAAAAGAATTACCAGGATGCTGGTCTTTCCACAAATGACGCATTTCTTCCATTTTCTGATTTTCACGGATGGCGATATATTCCATTTCAGGCGTGATGATGCCCTGTCTCGCATAATGCATTTGAGAAACATTTTTTCCCGCTTTTGCTCTACGGGGCTTGCGGATATGTTCAAAACGCAAATTTGTAGTGGCAGGATCCTGTAACCGCTGACGGCCAAAATCCGAACTGGGACCGGCCAATTCTTCAGTATCGTTTCTTTCCAGAATCCAGGCTGCACGAACTGAGCCCAGACCTTTTTTTAAATCAACTTCTACGTTGGGGTCAGTGTAAACGCCGGAAGTGTCATATACGTATAGCGGCGGGTTTTTTTCAGCGCCGAAATGCACCGGGGTATCTGACAGCGTAATTTTACGCATCGGGACTCTTATGTCAGGACGGCTGCCTTGCACATAGATTTTTTCGGATGCGGGGTAGGAATCGATTTTTACACTACTGGCGCCAGACTCAGTAATGTCTTTCAGAACAGCGCTCATGCTTATCTCCAAAACAATAAAACAAGACGCAGGGAAGACGGGGCTTTCCTACGCCGGTATTAACCGGGGTCAGGTTCAAAGGGTCTCTCTCAGCCTCTTGTTCCTGTGCGATGTGTGGAAACAAGGTAGCACCCCTAGCCTTTACGGATGTGACACTACGTTAAAGGATAATGCCATGGATTGCAAGCAGGGACACCATGAAAACTATCATAAACGCTTATAAAACAAATGGTTTCAATTAAGTAAAACAAAGCCTCATCAGCTACAGGAAAGATTAAAAATCAATTAGTTATACGCATCGACGGTAATATTTTAGGTCTTTTGAGACATTTTTTATATGATATGAGACTGGCGATGGTAGGCTTATAAAAAGATAAGAAACTCATCTTTTTATCCTGTTCAAGCGCCGTAAATTCAAATTTTGGTTAGGAAGGTCTGTGAAAATTTCTATTGTTGTTCCTGTTCATAACGAAGCCGACAATATTGTCCCTTTGATAGAAGAGATTGTGAATGCCATGCATCAGGCTGAAGCCTATGAAATAATTTATATTGATGACGGAAGTAATGACCAGACAGCTGTTGTTTTAAAACAAGCGCTGCAACACTTTAAAATGCTGAGAGTCATTCAGCATCAACAAAGTTGTGGTCAAAGTAAAGCCATCCACACCGGTGTAAAGGCAGCAAACTATCCCTGGATTGCCACGCTGGATGGCGATGGTCAAAATGATCCGGCCGATATTCCTCGTTTGCATGAAGTGTTAATGCGGCAAAAGGAAACCATAAGCAATTTATGGATGGTGGCCGGGTGGCGAAATAAACGTTATGATTCCCGGTGGCGGCTTTTTTCATCCAAAGTGGCCAATACTGTACGCTCCCGTTTGCTGGGTGATAATACGCCGGATACCGGTTGCGGCTTAAAGGTGTTTTCAAGAGATAGATTTCTGGAATTACCTTACTTTGATCACATGCATCGCTTTTTGCCTGCACTAATTTTAAGAGCAGGAGGGCAAGTGCTGTCTGAGCCGGTTAATCACAGATCCAGAACTAACGGTTATTCAAAATACGGCACTTTAGATCGGCTTTGGGCCGGAATTACTGACTTGCTAGGGGTCATCTGGCTGCAGAAACGCGCCAAACTGGCAGTGATAAATGAAGTTGAAGATGATTAACAGGATTCCGGTTGTCTTCAGATGATAATCGAAATTCTTTTAACCTTTTTATTTACGGCGAAGGACACGAAGAGCACGACGTTTTATTTTTCTTCGTGCTCTTTGTGTCCTTCGTGGTTGTTTTAAAAGGCGCCGTAACGTCAGTTATTAAATGTTATAGGTTTTGGTTAACTCTTTCAGATAAGCTAAAAAGTCATCTTTTAGCTCTTTGTGCATTAGCCCATGCTCTACCGTCGCTATTAAAAAACCCAGCTTGGATCCGCAATCATAGCGTTTGCCCTCAAATTCATAAGCTAACACTTGTTCATCGGCCAATAACTCAGCGATGGCATCGGTTAATTGAATTTCTCCGCCTGTACCCTTACCCGTCTTTTTGATTTTGTCAAATATAGCGGGAGTTAAAATATATCGACCCACTACGGCTAAATTTGAGGGCGCCACATCGGGTTTAGGCTTTTCCACAATCAATTCAACAACGCCCGATGATCCTTTAAATTCAGCGGTTCTGACAATGCCGTATTTATCGGTTTCTGAGGGATCAACTCTTTCAACACCCAGAATAGAGGTGTGTTTTTGCTCATACAATTTAACCATCTGCGCCATACAACCCCGGCCTGCGTCTTCAATCAAGTCATCTGCCAGTATCACCGCAAAAGCTTCATCACCAATAACGGGTCTGGCGCAATAAACAGCATGACCCAAGCCTAACGCTTCATTTTGTCGAATAAATATACAGGACACATGCGGCGGCACAATATCCTGAACCAACTTCAGCATTTCAGTTTTACTCGTTGCTTCCAGTTCTGTTTCAAGCTCGTAGGCTTTGTCAAAGTGATCCATTATTGCGTTTTTACTGCGTCCGGTAATAAAAACCATGGTATCAATACCTGCTGCGACTGCTTCTTCTACCGCATATTGAATCAAGGGTTTATCAACAATCGGCAGCATTTCTTTCGGACTCGCCTTGGTTGCCGGCAAAAAACGCGTACCTAAACCGGCGACCGGGAAAACTGCCTTAGTAATCTTTTTTCTATTCATTAGCTATTTCCTTTTTATTCAAATTAACAAAGTATAAGAAACAACGACCAACCTTAGCCTTGCGTCTTATCTAACATTAAACACGCCCGTATTGATCGCCAAACCGAATAATATCATCTTCACCCAGATAAGTTCCGGACTGAACTTCAACAATTTCCAGGGGGATAACGCCGGGGTTTTCAAGACAGTGGATGATACCCAAAGGGATATAGGTGGATTCATTTTCGGTAATTAACAGCTTTTCATCGCCTTTGGTAACCAATGCCGTACCTTTAACAACGACCCAGTGCTCAGCGCGATGATGATGTTTTTGAACGGATAACTTGCCGCCCGGTTTAACCACGATTCGTTTAGTCTGGTGGCGATCGCCAATATCAACCAGATCATAATGCCCCCAGGGCCGGTAGCATTTCCGGTGAAAATCGGCTTCATTGCGTTTAAGTTCTTTTAACCGGACTACAATTTCTTTAACTTCCTGAACCCGGTCTTTAGGTGCAATCATAACCGCATCATCAGTTTCTACAACGACCAGATCCTGAACGCCAATGACCGCAACCAGTTTATTTTGGGCGTGTATAAATGAATTTCGGGTATCAACCGTCAACACATCGCCGCTAATAGCATTGCCAAACGGGTCTTTATCGGTCACTTCCCATAAGGCAGACCACGATCCTACATCACTCCAGCCGGCATCCAGCGGTATAACAACCGCCTTGTCTGTTCTCTCCATAACGGCATAGTCGATAGAATCAGCAGGGCAAGTGGAAAATAGACCTTTATCCAGGCGGACAAAATCCAGATCAACTTTTGCAGCTTTAAGTGCTTGCCGGCAAATTGACAACATCTCAGGATTAAATTTTTCCAGCTCACTCAGGAAACTACTGGCTTTAAACGCAAACATGCCGCTATTCCAGAAATAATCACCGCTTTGCAAATAGTGTTTTGCCATGTCTGCATCAGGTTTTTCAACAAATGCCGCTACATTAAAAGCGTCTCCCTGCTGCAAAACATCGCGCTTGATATAGCCATAACCGGTTTCAGGTTCGCTAGGGACAACCCCAAACGTAACCAGAAACCCTTGAGCCGCCAAGTCTTTTGCCTGGATGATTGCCTTATGAAAAGCCGCCATATTTGCTATGACATGATCTGCAGGCAACACTAACAATATATCATCTCCTGATGCCGCCGTTAATGCCGCCATTGCTACAGCAGGCGCGGTATTCTTGCCGACCGGTTCGAGAATGATCGCGGCTGGTTTTACGCCTATTTCCCATAGCTGTTCAGCCATCATAAAGCGGTGATCTTCATTGCATACTGCAATCGGGGCTTTTAATCCTTCAAGCCCGTTCAACCGGAGAATTGTTTCCTGAATCATTGTATGATCAGTGATCAGCGGCAAAAATTGCTTGGGATAATGTCCTCGAGATAGCGGCCAAAGTCTTGTACCAGAGCCACCCGATAGGATAACGGGAATCATAATGTTATTTTCCTTAACTTAACTTTAATTTTATATACTAACTAATCACATGTGCGCTTATTTTATCACTACTTGATAAACGCCCGGTATTTTTGTCAACGGTCTGGAGTTTGTTGGCCTGTTATTGCAAATCAAGCTTGTTAACTCGTCAGGGCAGTGTTTTTGATAATCCCTCGTTGTGTGAGCAAATTTACAACATTCTGAACACTTTCATGCAAAGCTTGTTTATCGGTCCTAACAACAAGCTCAGGCAGTTCCGGCGCTTCATAAGGGGAGCCGATGCCCGTGAAGAATGGAATTTCCCCTGCCCTGGCCTTTTTATAGAGGCCTTTTATATCTCTTTGCTCGCAGATTTCAATAGGACATTCACAGTATATTTCCAGAAAGTCCCCATGAGGAACAAGCTTTCTGGCGGAATTACGATCGGATTTAAAAGGCGAAATAAAGGCAGTTAATGTGATAATACCTGCTTCTGTCATCAATTTGGCTAACTCGCCAATTCTCCTGATGTTTTCAACGCGATCACGATCACTGAACCCCAAATCACTGCACAAACCGTGACGCACGTTATCACCATCGAGTACGAAGGTGGAAATGCCGATTTTATGAAGATAATCTTCCACTGCGTGAGCTAAAGTAGATTTTCCAGCTCCCGATAGACCCGTAAACCAGAGAATAACACTTTTGTGTTTATGCAGCGCTTCTCTATCAGAACGTGTTACGGTTGCATGATGCCAGACTGTATTAGTGCTTTTTGTTGTCATGTTTCATATTGATGATTAAATGAACTTATCGATATTTTTGTTCAAATGCCCTGATAAACGCTGATAATTGATCAAGCGGCAGATGATTGATACCCGCCGCGCTTTTGCGGCCCCCGCCCGTGGCAAACAGCGAACACAATTCATCGGCGCCGGATTTGTTCGTTAATGGCGCCCTGACACTGATTTGATAGCCGCCTTGAGCGTTGTAGCTCAGGACTGCATGAGCGCGCGCCGGATCTTGATTGGCAATTTCATTGCCAAATACACCGTTAATTCGTCTTGCCCAAGCCTCATCCGGCAGGATATAAACCGCTATTGCACCGGTGCAGTATTCAGGTTTGATATGCCGGGCTTGAGTCATATCATCAGCATACCCCGTCAATAGCTTTTGATAGACAGTAGAGTTGTCGGCCATAAAATCAAAGGGCGAAGCGTAGGACGCCAGTTCACGATAAAGTGCCTCGGGCGCAAAATGCAAATCAGCGATGCTGTTACCATAGGCGTTATAATTGATACAAACACCCAGGTCCTTGAGCAGCTTAAGCTGGTTTGCCGTTAATGACAGGGAATGGGCAGCGTGTTCTGCGCTGCCGGTCAGGTTGTCCCCGAAAGCGGCGGTGACCGCCCAAGCTCGGTATTTCCCTTCGAGGTACTGGTCGACCAGTAAACTGGTGCAGGTATTTGCAGAGGTATCGATAAGCGCTTTAAGATTGGGGTGGATTGGAATATCACCCGCTTGATGATGATCAACATAAAACACATGAGCGCCCTGCCGGAGAATTCTATCCAGAGCAGTACGGTTTTTTTCTAACGAAATATCCAATACCGTGATTTGGTCGTTTTCTTTAACAGGCACGCGTTCCAATAACCGTATATCCCTTTTGACACCTGTCACCAGTGTTGATGCGGCAGGCTCCGCCAGACGCAATTGCACCAGTGCGCAAATGCCATCTGCATCCCCGTTGAATACATCAAATTGCATGGTTGCCCCCTGATTGCTTACGTTGGCGTTATTCTACGCGATGCATCTGGCAATGCAAAAACATCATGGATAGAAAGGCTTTGTTGGATGTAGAATGTAAAAAATAAATCTGAAATATTCTGTTATTAATGACAACTCAAGACGAATTGATAAATCTGCGTTTTTTTAGAGAAAGCTTCAAACGTTTTCTGCCAAACTCACAGGCTGTTGCTCTGGCTGTTATTTTAATCGTCAGTTTTGTGCTGATTTATTCATTGTCCAATATTTTGATGCCTGTTTTTGCATCAATTGTCCTGGCCTATTTGCTGGAAGGCCTGGTAGCCAAAGCTGAACACGTCAGAATACCGCGTTTGCCCGCGGTATACCTGGTGTTTTCAGGATTTATGGCCTGTCTCGGATTTTTACTGTTTTATTTGATGCCGCTTGTTTCACAACAGGCTGTCGATCTTATTCAACTAATTCCAGAGATTATTAACAGAGCCCAATCTGAAATAATGCGCTTGCCGGAAATGTATCCGAAATTGATTTCGGAAAGCAAACTTCAGCAGATACTGTATGCAGTTCAGCGGGAATTATTAACGTACGGGCAAAATGTATTGTCGCTTTCGGCTGCATCAGTAGTGGGAATAGTTAGCGCGATGATTTATCTGTTTCTGGTACCCTTGATGGTTTTTTTCTTGTTAAAAGATAAACAGGTGTTAATCTCCTGGTTTTTGCAGTTTATGCCCAGAGACAGACATCTGACCGTGCGGGTCTGGGAGGAGGTCGACGTACAGATCGGCAATTATGTACGCGGCAAGTTCGCTGAAATATTTATTCTCTGGTTTGTCAGTTATGCAACTTTCGCAGCCCTGGGCTTGAATTATGCGATGTTGTTGGCTGTCTTAATGGGCTTGTCGGTGATCATTCCTTATGTTGGCGCAACATTGGTAACTTTTCCGGTGCTTGTTGTCGCTTATTTTGAGTGGGGATTAAGCGGCGATGATTTTATGTACGTTGTTATTGCCTACACCATTATCCAGGCATTAGACGGCGTTGTGCTGGTACCGGTGTTGTTTTCTGAAGCAGTAAATTTACATGCTATCGCAATTATCGTTGCCATTTTATTTTTTGGCGGAATGTGGGGCTTCTGGGGCGTGTTTTTCGCCATTCCATTGGCGACTGTTGTTAAAGCGGTATTGACTGCCTGGCCAAGAATTGGCGATCAGGATCTGGGTATTTATTAGTAGAAATAGCAGTCCTATGCATTCAATGACACAAGCTCCAGAGTTAAATTACGTTCATATCAAATGTTATGGTCAGCATCCTCAGCGTTAAACACACCCAACAGGGTTTCAACATGAACAGCGACACTGGCCGCTAAAGCATTCAGGTTATAACCACCTTCCAATGCTGAAATAATTTTACCGCCGCAATAACAGTCAGCAATGTCCATCAATTCTTGAGTGATCCAGCGAAAATCATCTTCAACCAGCCTGATAGCCGCTAATGGATCGTCCCTGTGCGCATCAAAACCCGCTGAAACAAGCAGTAACTCGGGTTTAAAGTTTTTAATCGCAGGTAAAATTATGGCGCTGTACTTTTGCCTGAATTCGACGCCTGAATCACCTGCTGCAAGCGGCACATTGATAATATTGCCAACACCGGTTTCTGTCGGATAGCCGGTACCGGGATAAAAGGGCATTTGATGGCTGGAGGCGTAGAGAACATTGGGTTGATTATAAAAAGCCGCTTGCGTGCCATTGCCATGATGGACATCAAAATCGGCAATAACGATGCGTTCCAGATGATAATGGCGGCGTGCATATTCAGCTGCAATCGCTACATTGTTAAAAAGGCAAAAGCCCATCGCCGAAGCCGGTTCGGCGTGATGTCCGGGCGGACGTATTGCGCAAAAGGCATTGTCAGCTTTACCGGCCAGAATCTGGTCAACTGCATCACAGACAGCGCCGACCGCGCGGAAAGCGGCCTTTTCCGATCCTGGCGACACAATTGTGTCAGAATCCAGCTGGTGTTTGCCTTGTTCCGGGATTGCTGCCCGGATTTCATCAATATAATGCTGCGAATGAATCAACCTGATTTGCTGCTGGGTACCGAGCGGCGGCGGCACCCTGATTAAACTTGAGAACTCCGGCGCTTCAAGCGCTTTCGTTATGCTTCTGAGCCGGTCAGCGCATTCCGGGTGGCCTGAACCTGTATCATGAAAAAGAAAATCCGGGTGGCTATAATAAAGTGTCGTCACAAAGCCTCGCTTAAAAATTCTGCCTGAATCACATCCTTTTTACCGGTCATTTGGTTTTTTTACAAGATATTAATTGATTGGAAAGGTTCTTCAACCGACAAAAAATGTCGATGCGGAAAACTTCCCGAAAAAAGGGCTTGTTGCTTTTCTTTCTTCTGATTGAGGAGCCCTGCTAACCGGGAACCTGAGTTAACCGAGCAATTCCCATACCGGCTTAATGTTCCCGGGTAAAGACGCAAGCCTGCCCAGTTCCACCCATGGGTTGACCTGGCTATGAAAATCAGAACCCATGGAGCCGGCTAATTGAAAACGGGCGGCATAATCAGCAGCCAGCTTTATCTCATCCGTATTAATCCTGCCCGTTACGACTTCAATCCCTTGGCCGCCGGCATCTTTAAATGCAGTGAGCAAGCGTTTCATCCAATTGGCTGTCAGCTTGTAGCGCAAAGGATGCGCCAATACAGCAATACCGCCGGCTCCGGTAATCCAGTTTACCGCCAGTTCCAGTTCAGCCCAAACTGTAGCAACATAAGCGGGCTTGCCTTTTGCCAGATAGCGGTCGAATGCCTCTTGCTGGGAAGACACATGATTTTGCGACAACAGAAAATCAGCAAAATGGGTGCGGGTAATCATGCCATCGCCGGCGGCTTTTTTGACCGCTTTCAGGGCGCCCGGGATGCGCTTTTTCTCCAGCTTACCGGCAATTTTTTCAGCACGTTCCAGGCGAATTTTTTGCAGGTTATTGGTAGCTTGCGCCAGCGGCGCATAAGCCGGATCAACTCCCAGCCCCACTATGTGGAAACATTTATCTTGCCAGCTTGCGGAAAGCTCAATGCCTGCTATTAACCTGATGCCTGTTGCAATCGCAGTGGCCTTGGCTTCAGCGATTCCGGCCATGGTATCGTGATCCGTTAATGCCAGCGCAGTAACACCGTGCTGATGAGCGCGTTGCACCAGTTCTGCAGGCGATAAGGCGCCATCAGAGGCGGTTGAGTGGCAGTGCAGATCGTAAACTTCAGTCATAAATTTTCAGGTTCGAGGTTCAAGGTTCGAGGTTCAAGGTTCAAGGTTCAAGGTTCAAGGTTCAAGGTTCAAGGGGTTTTGTTTTTTACCTTTTACCTTTTGCCTGATTTATTGGTACTCGCCGTAAAGTTTGGCATAAAGACCATGTTGGCTGATTAATGTTTCATGTCGTCCCTGTTCACAGATTTTACCTTGTTCAAAGACGTAGACATGTTCGGCTTGTTTAACTGCACTCAAACGATGAGCGATAATAATCGTAGTACGGCCTTTTAAAAAGGAGTCCAGCGCCTGATGCAGGTTATGCTCTGTTTCGCTATCCAGTGCCGACGTCGCTTCATCCAGTATCACCACCTTGGGATCGGCAACAATCATACGGGCAATGGCCAATCTTTGCCGTTGACCGCCGGAGAGCCTCATACCTTGGCGGCCGACAATGGTTTCCAGGCCGTTTTCAAGATCTTTAACTGCATCTTCCAATTGCGCGATCTTCAGAGCATTCCATAATACGGCATCGGCTGCAGGTTTACCTAACGTGAGATTGGCGCGAATAGTATCGTTAAAAAGAATGGGCTGTTGTAATACAGTGACGACATTCTCCCGGACGACCTCAAGACCTATTCGTTCAATAGCAACGCTGTCAAAGAAAATACGGCCTGCATCTGGCGGATAAAGACCGATCAGGGTTTGTATCAAGGTAGACTTGCCCCCGCCGCTGGCGCCGACCAAAGCAACCTTTTCTCCGGCTTTAATTTTTAACTGTATGCCGTTGAGTATTTTTTCTTCACCGTAACTGAAATGCAGATTATCAACGCGAATGGCAACGGTTTTTTTGTTTAGAAACGGATTTTCAAGATGAGGATACTGCGGCTCCTGTTTAAGGGCATTCAAACGGTTGATACGCGCCAATGCAGCTTTAGCGGCATAAAAGGCATATTGAATATTCAGAATTTCCTGTACCGGCGCCATCATAAACCAGAGATAGCCGAATACTGCGAGCATTTGGCCGATGCTGAGATCAGAGTAAAACACCATCAGCATGGCGCAGGCGCGGAAAATATCAAAACCGAACAGAAACACCAGAAAACTCAAGCGTGCAGCTGCATCGCTTTTCCAGGCAAATGCAGTCGAATAATCCTTGACCGAGCGTGCAGATTCAATCAGCTGCCGGCAATAATAGCGCTCGCGGTTACTGGAGCGAATCTGATGAATCGCCTCCAGGGTCTCCGTCAAGGATTGTTGAAAAACTTCGTAAGCAGAGTTTTCCCTGGCTTTAAGGTCTTTTACGCGAGAGCCGACTACACGGGTGAAATAAATCACGACAGGATTTAGCAACAGGATAAACAAACCCAGTTGCCAGTGCATCCACAATAAAATCACCGCAGTACCGATAATAGTCAGGCAGGCAACCAGTAATTTACTGACGGTCGTGCCAATAAACGTATCGATGGTATCAAGGTCTTTAACCAGATGGGTAACCACTGTACCTGTACCCAGCGTTTCATATTCGGACATGGAGATGTTTTGTAAATGTCCGATCAGATTTTTGCGTATTCGAAAAATAATGTCTTTAGAAATGCAGGAAAACTGCCGGGCCTGGATAATATTGAAAATGATGGCAATAATTCGCAGTAATAAACTTGCAACTAAAATAACACAAATATACACAATGGGGAGATGCCATTGTGCAGGAAACAGCCGATTGATAATGCCAATTGCTGCTCCCGGTTTATTCAATAACACCTCATCGACCAGCAACGGCATCAACAAGGGGACAGGGACGCTGGCAATGGTCGCTAAAATAGCGTTGAAATGGGAGTAAATCAGTTCTTTTTTGTGTTCCAACGCAATCCGGTAGATGGTATTCCAATTGTAAGGTGTGGCTTTTTTTGATTGCACGGCAACAGATAAGGCAATTTGTATAAGATGTTAATTATAACACCCCGTTTTCATAATCTTAAATTCCCGGCACTTAGCCAGATTCTTTCATAGTGCTTAATTTTTTACACCCGCCGGTGAGAGCATGACCTTGTTACTGCCAATGACCGTGTAATGTTTAAAATCATTCGAAAAAATACTGATACATCCTCAATGAACCGTCGTATCTCCATACTATCTGTCAATATATAACTTCAACTATATTATCACCGGCGTCCCGCCAGATATCCTGCTTCGATCAAGGTGTTATACAATAGAACGCCAGACGAGGAGCGCCTTCCGTAACAATGATTGAAATCGATTGCAAGCTGTAAAGAAAGCCAGCAGCTGGTTGCTGCTGGTCGACTACCAACTATTTTATGAGCAAAAACCATGATCAAAATAGAAAGCAATACCATTGAAATAAAACAGATTCAGCAGAAATTACAACATTATTTTCAAACGCATTGGAAATTATTTCTGGCCGAGGGCATTGTCCTAATCATCCTGGGTATTACTGCCATATTAGTGCCTCACTTTTTTACAGTAGCCATAGTCGTCTCGCTAGGCTGGATTCTCGTATTTGGAGGAACATTTCTAATCGTCCGGGCCTTGCTTTTTTTCCGTATGCCCGGTTTTGGCTTATGGCTATTTATGGGAATTTTGCAGTTTGTCATCGGCTATTTATTCCTGTCTCAGCCACTTCAGGGAATAATGACCTTAACGGCACTGATGACACTGTTTTTTGCCTTGGAAGGTGTCGCCAAAATTTCTTTCGCGCTCATGATGCGTCCACTGGCCCACTGGGGTTTTGTACTTTTCAGCGGCTTGACGGCCTTGATTCTTGCGCTGATCGTCTGGATGGGTTGGCCCGGAACAGCAGAGTGGTTATTAGGCCTGCTGTTTGGTATAAATATGTTTTTTGGGGGCTGGTCAATGGTTAATATAAGCCTGAAATACAAAGACATGCATTAAAACCTCCAGCGACAAGGCTAATGTTGCAGATGCTGCTGGCTCAAGAAAAAACCTCCCGCGTGAGGGAAGAAGGACTCGGTTACCTGAATTCAACAATATTGAGTGTTGGCCTATCCAATCTCGTTATCATGGAAAATGCCGGTTTATGACTTGTTAATTTTTCAAGGAGACACCACTGATGCAGATTAAAAACATGTCTACTGCCAGGAAGTTATCGATGATTTTGGCGATTGCCTGCGTCATATTGGTAATTGGCCATGAACTGGGACTGTATCTTCCTGATCTGGAATTATGGATTCAGAAGCTGGGCGCTTTCGCTCCGCTCGGTTTCATTGCGTTATTTGTCGTTCTGACACCCGTTTTTATATCAGTCGATGCCCTGTGTTTTGCAGCAGGTTTATTATTTTCAATTGGCGCTGCCGAATTTTATATTACCCTTGCAACTTATCTGGCAGCGGCGCTTATTTTTTTTCTGGGGCGTTATCTATTCAAGGATAGAGTCAACACTTTTATTGCCAAACATAAGCAGTTAGCCGCTCTGGATGCTGCGCTTAACAGTCATTCATTCAAGCTGATGTTTTTATTACGCCTGACGCCTTTGCCATTTGCATTGCTCAGCTATGCCTTAGCTGTCACGCAAGTCCGGTTCTGGCCTTATCTGTGTGCAACCAGCGGTATCTTGATTTACAATGGCAGTCTGGTCTACATCGGCTATACCACTAAACATCTGGCCGGTCTGGTCAGCGGATCAACGAAGCAGAGCAGTGTTTCTTATCCCCTGTTAGTATTTGGTTTACTGATTGCGTTATGTATATTGATCTATGTGGCAAAATTAGCGGGTGATACGGTAAAACGGATGAATTTAGAAAATGCCGGACGAAATAATTAGGTGTGGCCGCATCCCCTTTCATGAGCGGCTTTTTGGATTATTATCAGGCGGCTTGGCGGAAGAATATACCCGGGCTTACAGGCTATGATACAACTATTCAGAAGCAATATCAGGCACAGTCATCTTTTCAAAAAGGTTGCGCTTTAAAATATTCCAGCGTCATAAACAACGCCGCAATTGAGCGTGCTTCGGTGCATTCGCCGGAAGCCAATAATTCATTGATATTGCTTAGTTTCCAGGGAATAACATCAAGCGCTTCCGGCTCATCACCGGGTAATTTTTCAGCATATAAATCCTGAGCGATAATAATCTCTGTGGTATGTTCAAGATAGGACGGCGCGATGGAAAAAGAGCTTAAATGATGGAGTTTTCTGGCGCCAAAGCCGACTTCTTCTTTAAGTTCTCTGTTGGCGGCATCGAGAAAAGATTCATTCGCATCGATTTTACCTTTGGGCAAGCCTACTTCATAACGGTGTACGCCAGCGGAATATTCCCTGATCAGCAAAACGGTCTCGATATCCAGCATCGGCACAATCAGAACTGCACCGCCGGTTGCACCTCGTGCCAGACGCTCGTAGTTGCGCTGTTCACCGTTGCTAAATTGTATATCCAGCGATTCAATGCGGAATAACCGGCTGGTAGCGATGGTTGTTTTGTTAAGGATGGTGGGTGTATCAGCCATTGTGCTATTTTATTAGTAAATTTGAGCAACTATAACGCACTCTTATGATTAATTGGAAAGAAATTGACACTGTTTTACTGGACATGGATGGAACATTACTGGATTTGAATTTTGACAATCATTTCTGGAAGGAATTTGTACCGCTGAAATTTGCAGAACAACAAGGCTTATCAACCACTACTGCAAAACAACAGCTGGAACCGCGCTTTAAAAGCATGGAAGGCAAGCTGGAGTGGTATTGTCTCGATTACTGGAGCGAGGTTTTACAACTGGACATTGCCGGTTTGAAAGCAGAACTGTCCGGCTTGATTGCGGTGTTACCGCACGTCACAGAATTTCTGGAAAAACTTCAGCAATCCTCGCTAAAAGTTCTGTTAGTTACCAATGCACACCGTGATAGTTTGGCGCTGAAAATGGAAAAAACCTGTTTGCAGCCGTTTTTCGACGGCATTATCAGCTCTCATGATTTGGGACTTCCTAAAGAGCACGCTGTTTTTTGGGACTTATTGCAGCAACAACAGCCGTTTGATAAACAGAAAACGTTGTTGATTGATGACAATCTGAAGGTATTGAATTCGGCCAGACTGTTTGGCATAGTCCACTTGATTTCCGTGAGCAAACCCGATAGCAAACAGCCTAAAAAAAACGTCAGCGATTTTCCCGCTATTGAGGATTTTCGGGAGCTTATGATAGGCTTGTAGGTTTCCGGCTTCTGTCCTGATTAAGACGCCTGCCTTTATAGTCAGCTTTGGGTTTTGACGGCTTTTTTTCCGGTGTTATAACATCTGCTAAAAGATCGGCAGTAATTGCTTTAACAGGGATTTTTTGACCAATATAGTCTTCAATATCCGGCATGGAATACGCGTACTGTTCACAGATAAAACTGATTGCCTCGCCGCTGGCGCCAAAACGCGCGGTACGGCCAATTCTATGGACATAATCCTCCACATCCTGCGGCAAATCATAATTGATAACATGCGAGACGTCAGGAATATGAAGACCTCTGGCGGCAACATCGGTGGCAATCAACAGGGTGGTCCTGTTTTCCTTAAAATCATTTAACAAGCGCTGGCGTTTATCTTGCGGCACATCGCCGCTGAGCGCGGCAGTTTTATAGCCGTTGATGTTAAGTGTGTCATCCAGTTGTTCAGCACAGCGTTTGGTATTTACAAAAATAATGCTGCGTTGCGGTTGATAGTGCCTCAACAATCCGATCAATAAGGGTATTTTTTGCTCGTTAGCCGGACAATACGCGCTTTGATGTATCGCTTTAGAGGTAACTTCTTCAGTTTCGATGCGAATCAGCTCAGGATTATTCATGTGCTCGTAAGCCAGTTCCGTCACCTTATAGGATAACGTCGCTGAAAACAGCATATTCAAACGCAGATCCGGCGCCGGCATACGCCGTAATAAATAGCGTATATCTTTTATAAAGCCCAAGTCAAACATACGGTCGGCTTCATCCATTACTGTGACCTGCACGTGGTCAAGAGTAAAAGCGTTTTGTCGATAGAAATCAATAACCCGGCCCGGTGTGCCAATGATAATATCAATATTGGACTTTATAGTATCCAGTTGTTTTTGATAGTCAGTGCCACCGTATATCAGCGCGAATTTCAAATCAAGATGCTTGCCCAACTGTAAGGCATCTTTATGAATTTGAATCGCTAATTCACGTGTCGGCGCAAGAATGACGGCTCTGGGATTTTTAATCTGCTCACTTTCGGCAACCGCTCCCTGCGTTGCTCTCGATCGCTGTTCCAGACGCGATTCTACCTCCCCCCTCCTTGGGGTCGTACCTCCTGCATCTTTGCAGTCGTCATCATTGATCAAGTGCTGAAAAGTAGCCAGCAAAAAGGCGGCCGTCTTCCCCGTCCCTGTTTGCGCCTGCCCGGCAAGATCTTTGCCCCGCAGCAATAAGGGCAAAGCCTTATCCTGAATCGGCGTGCAATGATTAAAACCTGCATCGTTTAATCCATACAGGATAGATTCAGACAATTCAAGATTACTGAAGCGAGTTTCTGTTAAATGGGTATTATTCATAGCGCTATAGCATAACGTAAAAATCAAATTGGTTAAAATTGATTGACTAGATGCCCTATCCCTCCTATAGTCTTAATTTTTTAATTCCTGGAGAAATAGTGTGAGCGATTCAGTCCTTCATATAAGTGATAGTGAATTTAATGAAACTGTTATTAACTCTAAAGGTCCAGTGCTGGTTGACTATTGGGCTGAATGGTGCGGACCCTGCAAAATGATTGCACCGGTTCTGGATGCTATTGCCGAAGAGTATGCGGGTAAATTGACCGTCGTTAAAATAAACATAGATGAAAATCCGCAAACGCCTCAAAACTATGGTGTACGCGGCATTCCAACGCTGATGCTATTTAAGAATGGCGAAGTGGAAGCTACTAAAGTGGGCGCATTGACAAAATCAGAACTTGCCAGGTTTATTGATAACAACCTATAAACTTGTACTCCCTCGGACCTGTCATAAAAGTTGGACGGGTCTGAGTACTTGAGTTATACTTATCTTGTGCGATGGTCGTGCGCACTCAATCCTATCTTCCGATAAACTACACCCCTAGAATTCTAAATCCTATCCAGGTCGTTAAGGTATTACGCCCTAACTACTTATCTTCGAGTTGCCTTTTTTATGAATCTTACCGAGTTAAAACTAAAACAAATCAGTGAAGTTATTGAAATCGCCGAGTCCCTTGGGCTTGAAAACGTTGCCAGATCGCGTAAGCAGGATTTGATTTTTGCCATCCTGAAAAAACAGGCAAAAGCCGGTGACGATATTTCTGGTGATGGCGTTCTGGAAATTTTACAAGATGGTTTTGGTTTTTTGCGAACACCAGGCTGCTCTTATTTGGCGGGTCCTGACGATATTTATGTGTCACCGAGTCAAATCAGACGGTTTTCTTTAAAAACCGGCGATACGATCAGCGGCAAGATCAGGCCGCCCAAAGACAACGAACGCTATTTTGCAATGCTCAAGGTTGATCAGATCAATTTTGAACCCCCGGAAAATACCAAAAATAAAATTACCTTCTCAAATCTGACCCCCCTGTTTGCCAAACAACGGCTTGTTCTTGAACAAGGCAATGGCACCAGCGAAGATTTAACAGGAAGAATCATAGATTTAATCGCCCCCATCGGCAAAGGCCAGCGAGGCCTGATCGTATCACCGCCAAAAGCAGGTAAAACCATGATACTGCAAAGTTTGGCGCAGGCTATCGCCGATAAGAATCCTGAGTGCTACCTGATTGTGCTGTTAATCGATGAACGTCCCGAAGAAGTAACCGAAATGGAGCGCTGCGTACGCGGTGAAGTGATTTCCAGCACCTTCGATGAACCCGCGACCCGGCATGTACAGGTTGCAGAAATGGTAATCGAAAAGGCGCGCCGCCTGGTCGAACATAAACACGACGTGGTGATATTGTTAGACTCGATTACCCGGCTGGCCAGAGCTTATAATACCGTCGTGCCTTCTTCAGGCAAAATATTAACGGGCGGGGTTGATGCCAATGCCCTGGAAAAACCGAAGCGTTTCTTCGGCGCGGCCCGGAATATTGAAGAAGGCGGCAGCTTGACCATTATAGCCACCGCTTTGGTTGACACCGGCTCAAGAATGGACGAAGTCATCTATGAGGAATTCAAAGGTACCGGCAACATGGAATTGCATCTGGATAGAAAGATTGCTGAAAAACGGATTTACCCTGCGATCAATATCAACCGCTCCGGCACCCGCAGGGAAGAATATCTGGTTGATCCTGAAACCTTGCAAAAAACCTGGATCTTGCGCAAAATCCTGCAACCCATGGATGAAACAGCCGCTTCTGAATTCCTGATTGGCAAACTTAAAGACTTCAAAACCAATGCTGAATTTTTTGATTCCATGAAGCGTTAGAAATGTAGAAGATTTCCACACAAGCTTAATTATCAACTTTTTCATCACGATTCAGACGGAAATACAGAAAAAACGATTGTCTTGAAAACAATCTCCATTTAACTCGACAGATAAGTTGCAGATCAATGCTTATGCCCTGATTTTCTGTGAACTCTGTGCATCTGTGGCGTGAAAATGTTGTTTCCAGGTTCAGCGATTAACATGAAAAGCATTATAATAATGCCTTTTCATTTCTTGCAAAGCCGCATGATAAACCATCCCGGACCAGGCATTCCGGGATGCCAGATTCTTCTGCCGTAGGCGAGTATCTGTTCATGCCTATTTCATGCTTTGGCATCATCTTCTACTGTTGATGAACAGGAACTTCAAACCTTTCCCTCAAACGCTTGCAAATTGAAAACTGCGCACACTCCCAGAGCTTGTCAAGATAATAACTCCAAGCTGATCTCGACAAGTAATCCGGGCGCTTGATTTTTTTGAAAAGGCAAACAGCACTTCCTTTTCCTGCAAAACCGGACCTTCCTGATTACTGCCAACATTGTCCATGTATGCCTCATTTGCACCAATTAAAGCGAATCACGCCCTAGCATAGTGCGCGCTACGGTCCAAACTCCTTTTTTATGCTCCTGCTTTAAAACGGGCTACCTTGCATGCGGACGTTGCTAATGGTTGAAGATGCGCATAGTCATTGGAACATTCCGGCACATGAATTGCTGGATAAATTTTAATGAATAACCAACGCCTTATAGTTTACTATGAAAGAAAACATCAATACCAAGAAATTCAGCACTATTGATGAAGATGTCCATATTGGTCTCTCCAAAGAAGCGCTAAAAAGTGACTTTCTGGATAATCTGTTTTATGCGCAGGGAAAATTTCCTGCATTGGCAACAAAACATGATTATTATCTGGCCTTGGCTTATACAGTGAGGGATCGTTTGCTGCACCGCTGGATCAGTACTGCGGAAACCTATACCCGCCAGCAGGACCGGACAGTTGCATATTTTTCGGCTGAGTTTTTGCTCGGACCCCATCTTGGCAACAATTTACTCAACCTGGGGATTTCGGATCAGGTACGCCAGGCCATATCAGAGCTGGGGCTGATCTATGAGGAAGTATTGGGACAAGAAGTAGAACCGGGTCTTGGCAACGGCGGCCTGGGAAGGTTGGCAGCCTGTTTTCTGGATTCCATGGCAACACTGGAAATTCCTTCTCTGGGCTATGGCATCCGCTATGAATTTGGTATTTTTACCCAGGAAATCGTCGATGGCTGGCAGGAAGAAAAGACTGACAAATGGCTGCGTTATGAAAACCCCTGGGATATTCAACGGCCTGAATGGGCGGTTGAAGTCAAGCTGGGCGGACATACCGAAACCTATACAGATGCCAACGAAAATATGCGGGTACGCTGGATTCCCGGATGGACTATCGTGGGAACACCCTATGACACGCCTATTCTCGGTTACCACAACAATACCGCTAACACCCTGCGCTTATGGAAGGCTGAAGCAGCTGAATCGTTCGACCTGGAAATCTTCAATCGCGGTGATTACTATGGCGCCGTTCAGAAAAAACTGGTCTCGGAGAACGTCACCAAGATCCTTTACCCTAATGATGAACAAATTGAAGGCAAGGAATTACGTCTGCGGCAGCAGTATTTTTTCGTGTCCTGCTCTCTGCAGGACATGATACGCATTATGAATGTACAGAGCATTCCCTTGACGAATTTCCATGAAAAATTTACCGTCCAGCTTAATGACACGCATCCTGCAGTTGCCATCGCTGAGCTGATGCGGTTATTTATCGACGAACATTTCATGAGTTGGGACACCGCCTGGTCGATCACTGAAAAAACATTTGCCTACACTAATCATACCCTGCTACCGGAAGCGCTTGAACAGTGGCCGCTGAATCTTTTTGCGCGGATATTGCCCAGACATTTAGAGATTATTTTTGAAATTAACGCCCGTTTCCTGAATGAAGTCAGAATCCGCTTTCTCGGCGATACAGCACGTCTCGTTCGCTTATCGATAATCAATGAGTCAGGCGAGCGCTATATACGCATGGCGCATTTGGCCTGTGTCGGTAGTCACGCCATCAACGGAGTCGCAGCGCTGCACACCGACTTACTCAAACAAGAGGTGTTGGCGGATTTCCATACCTTGTGGCCAAATAAATTCAGCAACAAGACTAACGGTGTCACACCCAGGCGTTGGTTGGCGCTGAGCAACCCGCGTCTTACCAAACTTATCTCAAAAAAAATAGGCGAAAGCTGGATAAACGAACTGAGCGAACTGAAGCGACTTGAACCTTACGCAGAAGAATCATCATTCCGTTCCGACTGGCGATTTATTAAACGCTCCATCAAGGAGGATTTTGCTGCCTATTTGCGCCGCAGTACCGGCTATAAAATCGACCCACAGTCCTTATTCGAAGTTCAGGTCAAGCGTATCCACGAATACAAGCGTCAGCATTTGAGTGTATTACACATCATCGCCCTGTATCATCGTATCAAATCCGACCCGAACCGGGACATCGTTCCTCGCACTTTCATTTTTGGCGGCAAGGCGGCACCCGGCTATTATATGGCCAAGCTGATGATCAAACTTATCACATCTGTTGGTGAAGTGATAAACAAGGATCCGGCAGTCCACGACTGCCTCAAGGTGGTCTTTCTACCCAATTTCAACGTCACCACCGGTCAAAAGTTATACCCCGCCGCGGAACTTTCGGAGCAAATTTCAACTGCAGGGAAAGAGGCGTCCGGTACCGGTAATATGAAGTTCTGCATGAATGGAGCGCTGACTATCGGTACCTTGGACGGCGCTAACGTCGAGATACGTGAAGAAGTAGGCGCAGAGAACTTCTTCCTGTTCGGTTTGACAGCAGGCGAAGTTCAGGCACTCAAAGCGCAGGGTTACAATCCGATGGATGTCTATCATTCCAACCCCGAACTGAAAACAGTTATCGACCTGATTGCCGATGGCTATTTCTCGGGCGGGGACCGGCAACTGTTCCGGCCGCTGGTTAACACGCTGCTCCACGGCGATCCTTACATGCTGCTGGCTGATTTCCAGTCCTTTGTTGATTGTCAAAGCCAGGTCAGCCTGGCTTACCTGAACAAGGAGCACTGGACGCGCATGTCGATCCTGAATGTTGCGCGTAGCGGCAAGTTTTCCTCCGACCGGACTATAAAGGAATATTGTCAGGACATCTGGAATGTAAAGCCTGTCAAGATTGACTTGTTGTCTCAAGACGAGGTGAAAAAAAGCATGCTGGTCTGAACAGCCTGTTTAATAACCAAAAACTATCCTAATTAGCAAGAATTTTCAACCAATGCGCAATATCTCCAGACAACGTCGTTCCGGCAGGGATTGCCGGAATCCAGAAGCCAAGGATGGCGTGTTGAGATTACATCCCTGTAGCCTAGATACCGGCAATCCCTGCCAGCATGACGATTTCTGCGAATAGCTGAAGTAGTATCTTGTCAATCAGGAAAACTCTTGCACGCTACAAGCTGCCAGCGGTTGAACACAGCAACCGGGCATCGGCCAGGGATTGTTCAATCAGGTTAACGGGCAAGGCCTGATTCTGGCTTAAAGACAAGGCCCGCACAATTGCCGCCGCCTGCTCCTGGGTCAATAGCTGCTGCGGCAAGACTTCACTGTACAACCATATTGCCGCCGTGTCCGCTGCCGGAGCCTGGCTAAGACCCGCCATGGCGGCAGCCATGGCTAACATCGATGATGCCAGCAGATCCATCACGCCTGCTGTAGACTGCTGCTCCAGTAAAATTTCTGCAGAACGCAGTTTTGCTTCAGCCAATTTAAGCAGAGGATTTATCGTTTTCTGATCGTTAACTTCGGGCTCAAACAACAGACGGGATTCAGCAACGGGTGAGCCAGCGCCCAACCGCTGTAATCCGGCCAGGGTTCGGGAATCGAGAACAACAACGGGGACGTCTGGCTCGGACAGATTCTGTGCAGACTCCTCATCAGAATCATGATGTTGATTAACGACGACCAGCAGTCCGCCGCCGGAACCCAAGATACGCACAATACGCGTGTTGAATGTAATCTGGATTTTTTCTATCAGTTGTCTAATCTGAGCATCGTCTTCCAGTTCGGCAGCTACCGGTTTTTTTTCGGCTTGTGCCTGTTCAGCGTCACCCAGTACAGCTATTTCAACAGTTTCTGATGGAATTTTATCATCAACCTTGCCCGGATCAACATCTGCCAAATCATCAATCAGGGTTTGCAGCATTTTTTTGGAGACTCCGACCACATCTTCCGAAGCTTCCGGACTGATGACATTATCAAACAGATCCCGCTTGCCTTTTACCAGCCTGGCGACCTGCTGCTCGTAAGAGTCTTCGGCAAGCAATAGAAAAATCTGGACATTCTGTTTTTGACCCAAGCGGTGTATGCGTGCGATACGCTGATCCAGCACTGCTGGATTCCAGGGCATATCCAGGTTTATCAATACCGTTGCCGACTGCAGATTCAAACCGACACCGCCAGCATCGGTGGAAATAAATATCTGAACCGCATCGTCATGCTGGAACTTGTCCATCAATTCGCCGCGTTTATGACTGGGAATGCCGCCGTGCAAGCGCACATACCCCAGGCCCATCGCCCTGACCTGCGATTCAACCAAAGCGGTCATTAATGCCCATTGGGAAAAAATCACCGCCTTGCGATTACTTTGCAAGCATAATTCCTCTAACAATCGTGCCAATTCATCCAGCTTCGGTGATCCTTGCGTTTTTTTGTCTACCAGACCCGCGGCATCACAAGCCATACGCGCCTGTTGCAAGGCGGACATCAGACGGTTCTGCTCGCCGGGCGTCAAGGGTCTGCGCTTCGCGATTTTTGCCAGTAGCCCTGCCGCCATCATCGCCGCGTCGTGGATATCCTGCTGCATGGCAGTCATCGGAATATCCAGCCGCACTTCGGTTCTGTCCGGCAACTGGTCGCTCACCAGACTGCGATTGCGCCTTAACATCACCGGCGCGTTACGCCGCCTTAATTCCGACAGATTACGATAACCGATGACCTTGCCGCGTTCATCTGTCACATGAAATTCCAGGAGACACCGCCACAGCGGCCCCAGCACCCGGGCATCAACCACCTGCAGCAAACTGTACAAATCTTCAAGACGGTTTTCCAGCGGCGTGCCGCTTAACACAAATACATAACGCGAGGGGATCAATTTAATCGTCGAGGCAATTTTAGTGCGCCAATTCTTGATACGCTGCGCTTCGTCAAGAATCACCAGATCGGGTTTCAGCGTTTCGCTGATAACGTTAAGGTCACGCACGGTCAATTCATAATTGACGATAAAAAACAGTGCATCAGCCCGGTATTGTACAAACCGGTTTTCTAGTGCGCCCTGAATAATCTGCACCGGATGCGACGTGAATTTTTCTACCTCTCTGGCCCATTGGTGTTTTAATGAGGCCGGACAAACCACCAGAACTTTCCTGACGCCGGCATTATCTACCAGCCAGGACGCGGCGGTAATCGCCTGCAAGGTCTTGCCCAGACCCATGTCGTCGGCTAATAATGCGCGTCCCCGTGATGCCAGAAACGCCACACCTTCGGTTTGATAGGGGAACAAGCGCGCTTTAATACCTGGCAGAACGCCATTCATCCGCGTAATCTCCTGGCTAATCAACCGGGAACGCACCACTTGCGCCGCATCATCCGCACACTGATGCACATACTGCACAGCATCTTCACCCAGTTGAAAATCTTCGCGCCCCAAGACCTGCTCGGAAAAGCGAAAAAAATCTTCCGGCAGACGCCCGCTAAATACGCCGTTCTCATTAAAGAATTCTGCAAACAGAGCCGCCAGATCATCATCAACCTGCACGGTTTTATGCAAGCGAATAACCGGGTGAGTCGCTGACTCCCAGGCCAGATACGCAAAGGAAACCGGGCAGCCCGCCTCTTTGAGTTGTTGATAATCCGGGCTTTTCCTGGCGTAATGCAGAACCGCTTCAATATGTTTACAGGTACCCAATCGATTAGTGGCCAGGTCCGGGCAGGTGCAATAGTTCATGCGTTGATCCAGCGAACGAATCTGTACCTGATAGGATTTCTTCCTGTGCGTGGCCGAAAGTATCGAAGTGGCCTGCCAGGTGCCAAAACCTAAATTACCGTTGATTAATTTAACACTGACTTCATTTCTGCCCTTTTTTACCCGCTCCAAGATAGCCTCATCGACTGCGCTGCCTAGAATCTTGTCATCATCATAGCCGAATTGTTCGGCATAGCTGTATAAAGCAGCAATCGCATGTTTACAGACAGCGCCGTTCCCGGGACAATCGCAGCTGACAAGCAAATCATGTCCCTCACGCTGAGTCAATTCCACCCAATAGGGCTCATTAACGTCGGCATCTTCAACCTGAGCTGTCAATATAGCGTCCTGTACATCTAATGCAAACACGCGGTTCTCGGAAAAATAAGCCAAACCTTGTTTCACCGTATCGTCCGAGGCAATCGTCTTCAAACGTTCGGTATCGTAGAGAAATAAATCGTTATTCATGTAAAGAGCCCAGGTAAAATCTAAAGAACTGCATTTTACCGGAGTATCAATAATCAGGTGCAATGCCGATGCAAAATTCATCCGGCAGATCAATATTTTTAACCTGGAGCCAAGATCAGGTAAACACCAAGACTCACCATCACCAGTCCGCTGATTAATTTAAGCCAGCGGCCTTCCTTTTCCTGAAGCCGCCGCTGACTCAACGTGATGACGCCTATCGTTAGAATGATAACGTCATCGAACATATAGGCCAGATTATAAAGCAGCAAATACCCGTAATAGCTGATGCTGTCGAGCTGCTTCAGCGTCAGAATCCTGGTATACAGCGCCGGAAAGCCAGAGGTGCACATAAATTCGACAATCTGCACCAAAATAGCCAGCACCACCGTTCCAATCAGTGCACCGCCAAGATTTTGCGCATGAAGAATACGCCGCATTCCGGCATAAATATCCGGCTTTGCGGCATCCGGAATCGACAGTGAAACGCCGCGGCCGTGAAACCGGAAATCCTTGAGATTAATCATCCCGGCCAATAAAGCAAGCGCTGCAATCACTATTTCCGAGATGCGGGACAAACCAACGAGCAGGAAAAGATTAAGCCAGGCTGCCATGAAAATAAAATAAGCCAGACCTTCTACAGCAACGAAGGTACCCGCGATTGCAGTCATTCGCAGCCGGTTATTCATCGGCGCCAACAACGAAATCATCAGAATCAATACCCACAGAGAGCAAGGATTGAACCCATCCAGCAAGCCCATCGCCAGTGTGAACAGCGGCAAACCGATTTCATCGAGCGACAATCTGTGTCCAAAGAAATCAAGGTTAAAAGGTTTCGGTGTCTGGGTCGAAACTTCGGCACCCGCCTCGCAGGACAACGTCTGCTCAACTTCGCAGCTGCCCGAAGCGTCCTTATATTTCGGAGTTTGCGCCGGCATCCCGAGCCTTCGCCAAAGCATTGCGGATAAGCTGGCCTGAGGTTATCTCATCGGAATAACCTGTGATCAATTGTCCGCCTACTAGAAAAGCAGGCACTCTTACCATGCTTATGCCTTGTTTTTTAACGAGAAATTGTAATTGTTCCATTGCAGCAGGTTCCTGAGCCACATCATGAATGACGATCCTGAGAGCCGGTTGCTCGCGTTGAAGAGCCTGCAAAAACAGCTCTGCTTTGGCGCAGTGCGGGCAGCCGCTACGAACGAAGACTTCAATATCGGCTGATTGTATAGCAGACTCGCTGCTTTTCTCGGGTAACAAGACGTCTTCCGAGGCAAAGGCTATCGAGTTTAAAGCAATAGCCGATGCCCCTATTAAACCGGCAATAAACAGCTTGTCTATCATTTTCAAGCGTATTCTCCTGGATGGCACCCTTTATATTTGACGTTGAAAAAGTATTGGCGAAATCTGATCAACGGGCAAGAAATTTCTTGTCATCAGAGAAATGTATCTACTTTAAAATCCATGGCAAATACAAATGCCACCAAAATGCCTTGACAGCAGCTCAAAAAGTATAGATCCTTTCACTCCTTGAACATCCAAGACTTACAGGCTGAAATAAATGCCATTGACCAAGAAATCGCTCAA
>JAGXGJ010000146.1 GCA_024636875.1 Methylococcaceae bacterium
ACACAGAAAAACACTGATAAAACATTATGTTGCGCGAGGCTGGCACTTCACCCAAATGGTGTCACAAAGAATTGATGTAACTAGTTGTTTATTCGTGTAAATCCGTGTTCATCTGTGGCTAAACTGCGCTTTCTAGGTTTAAGAATATACAATTTCTCTAAAAGATGTATCATGAATACAGCTTATACTATAATTCTTTTCTGACAAGCACACAACATGCAAATCACCAGTTATACGGATTACGCACTCAGAGTATTGATTTATCTGGCTAAGATACCGAAAAGACAAGCCACTATTACAGAAATAGCTGATTTTTATAATATTTCCCGCAATCATTTGGTGAAGGTTGTTCATCAACTGGGTGGCAAGGGCTTTGTTAAAACAACACGCGGCAAGGGCGGCGGCTTATCATTGCAGCGTCCTCCGGAGATGATACACATTGGTGAAGTAGTACGGAGTATGGAAACTCATTTTCATTGGGTAGAATGTTTTGACCCGGCGCAGCAGCAATGCCGGCTGCTGCCAGGCTGCGGCTTAAAGCACTTATTAGCGCGTGCGGGGGATGCCTATTTACAAGTGCTGGATGCAGCGACTCTTGCAGATCTGTTGTCAGACACTGATACCGTTGAGTCGCCAAAGAAGAAAATGTCTGACAACTTAAAATAATCAGTCCGGCAGGTAATAGAGCCTTTGGCGATGCGATGAGTTTTCATGGATTTTAATTAGTCGATTGGCACAAAGTCCCGCTTTATTTAATTTGCCAGCAATGCTAAAGTTATAGCCTATAGAATTACTGGGTATTTATTAATGAATGCCAGTGGTTTTAGTACAAGCTTTTTTAACTTTTATTTAGGACACTCTTATGGCTTTTGAACTTCCTGCTTTACCTTATGCTAAACATAGATTGGTACCCCATATTTCAGAAGAAACTTTAGAGTATCATTATGGCAAACATCACCAGACTTATGTGACAAATCTGAATAATCTTGTTCCAGGTACTGAGTTTGAAGGCTTGACTCTGGAAGAAATTATCGTCAAGTCAGCCTCAGGCCCTGTTTTCAATAATGCAGCGCAAGTCTGGAATCATACCTTTTACTGGAACAGCCTGACTCCACATGGCGGCGGTGAACCTGCCGGCGCATTGGCCGATGCGATCAATACTACATTTGGCTCTTTTGCAAAATTCAAGGAAGAATTTACCAAATGTGCAGTGACTACCTTTGGCTCCGGCTGGGCCTGGCTGGTAAAAAATACTGACGGCAGTCTGGCGCTGGTAAGCACCAGTAATGCCGGTTGCCCATTAACCACAGGACAAATACCCTTGTTAACCTGTGATGTCTGGGAGCATGCTTATTACATTGATTACCGTAATGCCCGTCCAGCCTATCTGGAAGCGTTTTGGGCATTAGTGAACTGGGATTTTGCTGCGGCTAATTTTTCAGCATAATTTGATTTGATGAACCTTCTGTATCTTTTTGATGCAGAAGGTTTTTTATAACTATTTCAGGCTATGGAACATGAGGTATTGTGATGTATAAAAAACTGTTACCTTTGTGGGTGTTGTTGCCAACATTGGTTTGTGCCGAAGTCCCGATACCTGATGCGATAAAAGTACCGGCCGGCAATGCCCCAATTTTGTCTGTTCATGCGAAAGGTGATCAGATTTATCAATGTTCACTCAATAGCGGCGTCTATTCATGGCAACTACTGGCGCCTGATGCCAAATTGTTCGATGAGCAAGACCATATTGTCGGAAGTCATTATTCCGGACCCGTATGGGAATATAAAGAGGGCAGCCGCGTTGTCGGACAAGTGGTCAGTAAAATTGATATTGACCCGGATTCATCAATTTCCTGGCTGCTGGTCAAGGTAATCGCGCATAAGGGCAAAGGTTTATTTTCGGAAGTGAATTTTATTAACCGGATTAATACTCACGGAGGCCTGAAGCCTCTGTCTGGATGTGACTCTAATCATCTGGGCGGTGAGAAACGGGTTCCCTATACTGCGGATTATATTTTTTATGAAGCTCTGCTAGCTGCAACTCCCTGAGTTTCATTAGCGCATAAACCGATTCCAGATGAGGACATGCCACCTCTAGCCGTTTGGCGGCGCGTACTGCATTTCCTAATATGGCTTCTGTTTCCATCGGATGACCGTTTTCATAATCCAGTAGCATACTGGTTTTGTAAAGCGGCATGGCATAGGTGTTTTCGATATTGGCATTTACAATATGGCTGGACAGATGATGCCCGCACGCTTCGGCTATATTACAAATTTCCTGCATAATGTTGCGAACAAAATCTTCCTGGGATTGCAGAATGTCCAAAGTCGGCAATCCTCCCGATAATACCGATAAGGGATTAAACGGGGCGTTCCAGACACATTTTTTCCAGCGTTCGGTCACGATATTTTCGGTCGCGGTGCAGTCAATACCGGATTGCCTGAATAGCTCACAAAGCTGCCTGGTCTTATGGCTGACAACGCCGGGTAAATTGCCCAAAGCCAGCCTGCCATAAGCCAGATGCAGTATTTCACCCGGTTTTACCCGATTGCAGCAAATAAACGCCAGACCGCTGATGATTTCATTGTCCGGGAAAGCCGCCAGCATTTCCTGCTCGATTTCCACTCCATTCTGGATAAATACAACCGCTGTTTCAGCACTGACAGCAGGACGTATCAAGGCAACCCGATCCGCTGAAGGAATGACCTTGGTGCAGAGTAAAACGTAATCCGCAGTACCTTTATAATCGGCAGCGTTGCTCAGAACCTGTGACGGAGCAAATGTCCAGGTACCCAGTGTATGGCTCTCAATCAAAAAACCATGCTGTTTGACCTGGTCATAATCGGAGCGGCAGACTACGGAGACCTCAGCGCCTGCTTTGGCCAGCAATGCGCCGTAAAACGCGCCTATCGCTCCGGCTCCGACAATAAGCACTTTACCAGCGCCGCACCTGTTTTCTTCAGTCATGGCTTTCTTCACCCAGGATTTGCTTTAAAAATGGAATAGTTAATTTCCGTTTGGCCGCCAATGATGCCTGATCGAGTTTTTTTAACAAGAGCCATAAAGAAGACAAATCCCTGTCATAATGCGTCAATAGAAAACGCCCTGCTTGCGGGGAGATTTCGAAACCCATTTGATCGGCTTTAAAAATTAAGGCGGCGATTCTGTCGCTATCAGCTAATGGCTGTATTTTTAACGTCAATCCCCAATTAAGCCGCGTTTTAAGGTCGGGTAATTGAATGGCAATATTATTGGGTGGACAGGATGCCGATAAAATGAGCGTATGACCCTGATCGCGATGCTGATTAAAAAAATTAAAAAAAGCCTGCTCCCAGGCTGCGTTACCTGCCAGGTGCTCAATGTCGTCAAAGCAAACGATGTCAAATTTATCCAGCCCGGTTAACAGGGCCGGATCGGGCAGTTCTACAGGCGATAAAGCAAAATAGAATGAGCTGCGATTTTGGCTTTGCGCCTGATGGCAACAGGCTTGAAGTAAATGACTTTTGCCTGATCCCGGCGCACCCCAGATGAATAGTTGCTGTTCACCATTACCGGCAATGCTTTTTTGCAAATGATTAATGATTTCCTGATTAGTGCCCGGAAAAAAATCTTCAAAGGTTTGATTAGCCCTGAATTCAAAGTTTAACGGGATTTGCCAGGGCTTTGTCATCCCTGCTTTCCTGCAAAGCGTACGTAGAGTGTTGCGCCGAAAAACAGCATCAAACTGAGCAGGACTTCCAGTGATGCGTATAAACGCTCGTTGACGTTAGCGTAGGTTTCAATCGATCCGTGTATAAAATATATCAGGCTGATATAAGCCATCCAGGCGCAGCTTTTAGGTTTGCGAGCCAATAAACCGCGCATGTTCAGCAACAACGGCGTAACGGTGATTACCAGCATTAACGCCACAGGAAAACGGGAAGAAGGCGCCAGTACGGTATTCCATAGCATTACTAAGGCAAACAGGCCCATAAAACCTGCCATTGCAACAGCGTAATAATAGATCGGTTTTATGTTCATGAATTATCAGCTTTAAGCCCGTTTCAAAAGCAGCGCTGTTGTAGCCAAACGTGTTCCCAGCGCCCGGCACAGACTTTTTTCATGATCAGTTAAACCTGTGTGTTCCAGTGACAAGTGACTGGGGCCATAGGGAGTGCCGCCCGACGTTGTTTCACGCAAGGCAGTTTCGGTGTAGGGCAAGCCTATTAGCAGCATTCCATGGTGCATGAGTGGCAGCATCATCGTTAATAAAGTGCTTTCCTGCCCGCCATGCATACTGCCGGTTGATGTGAATACGCCGGCAGGTTTGCCGGCTAACGCGCCGGAAAACCAGATTTCAGTCGTGCTATCGATAAAATATTTGAGCGGCGACGCCATGTTGCCAAAACGGGTGGGGCTGCCCAACGCCAGGCCGTCGCATGTCTTTAAATCGTCCAGCGTCGCGTAAATTGCACCGTGCGCCGGAATACTCTCAGCCGTTTTTTCACAGACAGTTGAAACATCCGGAACAGTTCGCAGGACCGCTTCGGCGCCGGCAACTGATGCCACGCCGCGAGCGATATGATTGGCCATTTCAGCTGTGGCGCCGTTGCGGGAAAAATAAAGAATCAGGATTTTTATCATACTTTTGGTGTCGGGTTTAAATAAACGGACGTTATAAAATACTGAGTACCTGCTCCGGCGGACGGCCTATAGCCGCTTTACCATTGGCGATCACAATCGGACGTTCAATTAATATCGGATGGCTTATCATGCCATTAATCAACGCCTGCCGATCCAGCGCTTCATCATTCAAACCGTTCGCCTTGTATTCGGCTTCTTTCTTGCGCATTAAATCACGCGGTTCCATGCCAAGCTTTTGCAGAATAGCATCGAGCTCTTCAGCGCTGGGAGGCGTTTTAAGATACTCGATAATCTCCGGCTCAATGCCCTGCTCTTTAATTAATTGCAGTGTTTGCCGGGATTTTCCGCAGCGCGGATTGTGATAAATTTTTACGTTCATGGTTCGCATACCCACAGGACACAAATGCTTTTTAAAAAAGTTATAATAACATTTTTGATAAAACTTACACTTTGAAAAAAGCTATAGGAGGGTTAATAACAATGCTTAAGGACCGGATCAGGCAATATTGGATATTAATGCGATTTGATCGGCCTATCGGTATTTTGATTTTATTGTGGCCGGCATTATGGGCGCTTTGGGTGGCCGGCGAGGGCCGCCCCGATTTGCTGGTGCTGATTATTATTTGTCTGGGCGTAGTACTGATGCGCGCCGCCGGTTGTGTGATTAATGATTATGCTGACAGGGACTTTGATCCACATGTGGAACGCACCAAACAGCGCCCTATCGCCGCTGGTCAGGTTAGCCCTAAGGAAGCCCTGATAGTTTTTATCGTGTTGTGCCTGTGTGCTTTTGGTCTGGTATTATTGTTGAATACGTACACGATAATGCTGTCTTTCATCGCTGCCTTTCTGGCTGCCAGTTATCCTTTTATGAAACGCTACACGCATTTGCCTCAAGCCTATCTTGGCATTGCTTTTGGCTGGGCTGTGCCGATGTCGTTTTCCGCACAGACTAATACTATTCCAGCAGTGGCATGGATCATGTATTTAGCTGTGATTTTATGGGCATTGGTTTATGACACGATGTACGCAATGGTTGATAAAGACGACGATTTAAAAATAGGCATTAAATCTACCGCTATCCTTTTCGGCAATTATGACCGCCAAATTATCGCCGTATTGCAAGTCATTATTCTCGGTCTATTGCTTGTCATAGGGCAGATTAAACAGCTGGATTGGCCTTATTATGGCGGCATCTTGATTGCAGCCAGCTTGTCGGCCTATCAACAGAAACTGATTTTTCACCGGGAAAAGCCGCTGTGCTTCCGGGCTTTTTTAAACAATAACTGGTTTGGCATGGCTGTATTTGCCGGACTGGTGATGAATTATTTGCTTCGTTGATCCTAAAAATATCAGCTGTACAGTGCGGTATGCCGGAAACGCCAATTCTCTAGCTGTTGCTCGAATCGGCTTATTCCGGCCTACAGGGCTTCAAACGTTTCGGTCGGGCTTGCAAACCCCGACCGGTTTCGTGTGTAACCCAACGCGGGCGCAGGTTGCGGTTGGCGATAGCCAACCCAACAATATTTCAAATGTGTGTATAAAAAACCGGAAAGCCAGCGATAAAAAAACCACCCAACCCCGAGCGGGATTGGATGGTTTGTGTTGGCGTTTATTGTTGGGTTACGAAAAGCATAAATGTTGGGTTACGAAAAGCGTGCAAGCCAACCGGCGCGGCTTTCATGGCATAAAGGTAACGGCAGCAGAATTGTGGGAGCGTCGCCCACGACGCGATCAATCGCCCGGATGTTCAAATCGCGTCGTGGGCGACGCTCCCACAGGATCAGGTGGTTGGCGATAGCCAACCCAACAATATTTCAAATTGGCGCGCACAAAAAAACCGCCCGAAGGTTGCCGAAGGCGGTTTGTTAGTTGGCGTTTAGTGTTGGGTTACGAAAAGCATAAAATGTTGGGTTACGAAAAGCGTGTAACCCAACCTACGCGGCTACAGGGCTTCAAACGTTTCGGTCGGGGTTGCAAACCCCGACCGGCTTCGTGTGTAACCCAACGCGGGCGTAGGTTGCGGTTGGCGATAGCCAACCCAGCAATATTTCAAATGTGCGCATAAAAAAACCGGAAAGCCACCAATAAAAAAACCACCCAACCCCGAGCGGGATTGGATGGTTTGTGTTGGCGTTTATTGTTGGGTTACGAAAAGCATAAATGTTGGGTTACGAAAAGCGTGTAACCCAACCTACGCGGCTACGCGGCTACGCGGCTGCTTTGCGACATGAAGCTGGACGATATTTGTCTACAAGGGAACCTAGATCACAGGCCCATTCGATTGAACCGCCAGCTGGTGGCGTGCCAGCTACGAGAGCAGCGCCACCACTTGTTGGAGTAAATATGATCGTACCGTTACCCGCCACAGCAGTATACGTTACTGTAATTATTCCACCCGCTCCAATTGCTACGCTAGTAACAGCATCAGTTGCAGCAGGCGCTGTAAATCCTGAGTCAAAAGCATTGCCAAAAGCTGCATTTTCTGAGACTGTTGTTTTTGCTCCACTAGCCAAAACTAAACCTTCCGAAACTTTAGCCCGAATCATATAATCCTGATAAGCTGGCACCGCAATCGCGGCCAAAATGCCAATGATCGCCACAACGATCATCAGTTCGATCAAGGTAAAGCCTTGTTGTGATTTTTGTATTTGAGTGTTCATGATAGGTGTCCTTAGTGTGTTGTTTAAACTTATAACCCGGGACAAGCAGTCCGGGTTTTTGATTGACAGTCAGCGAATGACTCAGGAAGTTATCGTTCTGACCTTGATTAGAATCAAGCAGAAGTCATGCCATATCGCTGGCGCAGCGTCAGGCTATTTTTTGACTGACCTGTAATAGCCAATAAGATCAGGTAGTTAGCCTTCATAAAAAACCATGCCAGGATTTATTTCGGCACTGTTTTTAGCATTGAGGTATTATTTTGCGTTATGACAGGTTGATAAACCGGCTATGCCCATCAAAAAACTGCGTCATGATGAAAATGCCCATCAAAAAACTGTGCCATGATGAAAATGCCCATCAAAAAACTGTGCCATGATGAAAATGCCCATCAAAAAACTGTGTCATGATGAAAATGCCCATCAAAAAACTGTGTCATAACAGAAATGCCTATCAAAAAGCTGTGCCAAACACATTACATTCATGAACTAAAGAAATAAAAATGCCAAACATCAGCCTTAAAACAGCCACACTATTAACCGGATTGAGTTTACGCACGCTAAGACGCCGCATTGCCGATGGTACTTTAAAGTGTGCAAGCAGTGAGGAGGATTTTAACAAAACCCTGATCTGTTTTGATTCGATCAAAAACGATATTGGTATTCCTCTTGAGCCGGATGATATTGAGCTTATTAAAGATGCCGATGCGGGCGAGCCAGAAGCACAAAATGATTTAGGCGTTCTTTTTTTGGAAAATAACAAGCCGCAAAACGCCATTTATTGGCTGGAATTGGCCGCAAAGCAAGACTTTGCCGATGCCATGCATTTGCTGGGAACCTGTTATTTAAAGGGGAACGGCCTGGCTAAAGACTATAATCTTGCCCTTATGTGGATTGCCAAAGCGGCATCGCTGGGACATTCGATAGCGATAGAGCAGATTAAATCAATACGTTTGACTTGAAGGGGTTCTGTTGCAAACATCTATGAATTAGAACGAACGCTGCATCAAAATCACAAAAACTGGGAGTATGATGAAGATCCAATAATGGATAATGATAAATCAGGGCCATAGGATGTGCCGACGATAGGAGGCGCATCGTTCGAGTCATTCGTTTGCATAAATACTGAAATCTCCGGAATGACCCCAGTTAACCGGATAGATACTCTGCTCCACAAATCGATGAAAACTTGAATGCGGCCAGTCGACAACTCATTGTACTCGGCCATGTTTGACGGGATTCCAATGAATATAATCCGGATGGTTGTTAAAATCGTCTTGGTCGCATAGCAAATGCGCCCGGAATCGGCGTTGCCATAAACCGCGTTCTCTGCGTTTGTTCCTGCTTGGTGTTGTCTCTCACCTTCCGGTATGGCACGAGAAAAATGCCCTACGAAACGCTATAAAGTCCGTTCGTTTTATCAATCCAAACGGTTTTTAAGCCTGGCAACCCTATCCATACGTTCATGCAGAACTGCGATAATGCAAGGCCGCTTTCCTTCAGCATGAATGTAAAAGATGTAGTGATGCTCGCACCGGGTTATCTGTATTTGAGGATAGCGTTCAGTGAAGGAACGCGAAAAGGACGTCCTGTCGGCAATCTCCAGAAAACATGTCTCCAGTAGACTGGCATATTGCAAGGACTGCTTTTTACCCCATTGCTTCAGAGTATAACGAGCGATGTCTTTAAGGTCATCTTCAGCCGAAGGCGTTAATACGTAAGGCTGCATTCCGTTACTGCATTTCTTCCTGGTGAGTTTCCTCAAAAATAGCTAACACGGACTTATTGACGACTATCCCTTGTTCTGCTGCCTCAACACGTGGTTGAAAAAACGCTTCCAACTGGCGCAATGCTTCTTCCTCACTTGCCGCATTTATTTCCGGCAATGGCTGAAAAACTCGCTCCAGAACATAGTCTTTGATGCTCTGACCTCGCAAAGCCGATACGGCTTTGAGCCGTTGATGTTGTTCCTGAGTTACTTCAATAGATAGACGCATGAGATTCTCCTTCCTGATTTCGTGTACATATCGAATAGCATAGCATAGAAAACAACAAAATTACAAATGTACATTTGTTCACAAACTCAGAACCCATACGCCAAATTGACAGTGAAAAACCAGGTTGAACCGGGAATGTAGGGCCATAGGATGTGCCAACGACAGGAGGCGCATCGTTCAAGTCATTCGTTTGCATGAATACCGAAATCTCCGGAATGTCCCCAGTTAACCGGGTAAATACCCTGCTCCACAAATCGGTGAAAACTTGATTGTGGCCAGTCAACCATTCATTGTACACGGCCATGTTTGACGGGATTCCAATGAATATAATCCGGATGATTGTTACATTCGTCTTGGTCGCATCGCAAATGCGCCCGGAACCGGCGTTGCCATAAACCGCGTTCTCTGGGTTTGTCCCGGCAAGGTGTTGTCTCTCACCTTGCGGTATGGCACGAGAAAAATGCCCTTTGATCAAATTCCAGCGTATCGAAAAATCCGTGTCCCCCAAGCGGTAATGTCCGGATGCAGCCCTGTAGAGTAAGCTGTTCGTACCTTTTGGATGCTTAATAATGGTACGCACAGCGTACCCTAGTGTGCCCGGCATGGGCTAAAACTTGTTATCTGAAAGGAGATAACCGGAAGTAGTAACGACAACCGTAGCGAAACGCAAGGGGGAAGCCGTGAGGTCAGCCTGAAAGAAGCGCGTAGCAAATGCACGAC
>JAGXGJ010000147.1 GCA_024636875.1 Methylococcaceae bacterium
AAAGCAGGATTAAAAGTCTTTGCCTGTATTTTTAACAGGGTTTATGAAACGGGTAGAAAAGTTGTGGAGGGGTTTAAAGAATCAATGCGAATTGTATTTGATAAACATCTGGGGCAATGGAATTATGTTGCCATTCCTGAAGCGACAATTTCAGAAGTTGCCTAAGTTATTTTATGCTCGTTCCTAAGCTGCCTGTGCGGCAGTGAACTTTGCATAATTGGTTCCGCGTGGATTCTATTTTTTCTAAGCTGCCTGTGCGGCAGTGAACGCCTTATCTAGCATCAAACGAAGCGTGCACAGTTTCTAAGCTGCCTGTGCGGCAGTGAACTAATGGTCTGATATTCTCACTGTGAGAAAAAATTTCTAAGCTGCCTGTGCGGCAGTGAACCCAGGATGATGGATTACCGCTCATGGACAACCTTTCTAAGCTGCCTGTGCGGCAGTGAACCCAAAAATGCCTCACAGAATCCTGCGGTAACATTTCTAAGCTGCCTGTGCGGCAGTGAACGACAAACACGATGAACACGTAAACGAATACTTTTTCTAAGCTGCCTGTGCGGCAGTGAACTCTCGGAAGCCAAGCGGGGCAATGCCTGAGATTTTCTAAGCTGCCTGTGCGGCAGTGAACAGGCAAACGGTGATTCTACAACGTCAACAATTTTTCTAAGCTGCCTGTGCGGCAGTGAACTGTAATTTTTGCTTTGATGATCTTTGGCTATCTTTCTAAGCTGCCTGTGCGGCAGTGAACAGGAGCAATTGCGTAATGTGGGTTAAATTAATTTTCTAAGCTGCCTGTGCGGCAGTGAACTCTTCGATCCGCGCGGAGGCTACTGGTCAAAATTTCTAAGCTGCCTGTGCGGCAGTGAACCTGTAGTTCTGTTAATCCTGTCGAGTGCTTCCTTTCTAAGCTGCCTGTGCGGCAGTGAACTTCGTAAAATCTCAGAAAGAAATTGAAATATATTTCTAAGCTGCCTGTGCGGCAGTGAACTGAAAAGAACATAATACGTGAGCATAGAGAGTTTTCTAAGCTGCCTGTGCGGCAGTGAACTCCCTATAAAATAGGTCTCCCCTATCAGTTACTTTCTAAGCTGCCTGTGCGGCAGTGAACTTGCACATCAAAGCCGCGCGCACTCTGCAAACTTTCTAAGCTGCCTGTGCGGCAGTGAACTTGAAAATAACGATAGGTCAGTTAAAACTAACTTTCTAAGCTGCCTGTGCGGCAGTGAACAAGGAAAGTTTTTTACATGCCCGAATGGGTTTTTTCTAAGCTGCCTGTGCGGCAGTGAACGACGATAAACTGGCGTCAGCTAGAGAAATGCCTTTCTAAGCTGCCTGTGCGGCAGTGAACTATAAACATGTCCCATAGCAGTAAAATTTAACTTTCTAAGCTGCCTGTGCGGCAGTGAACACCCGCTTGATTTAATTAGTATCGGACGATATTTTCTAAGCTGCCTGTGCGGCAGTGAACCAGGATTCGGGCAGGGATTTAGTATGATTCTATTTCTAAGCTGCCTGTGCGGCAGTGAACATAACCTACAGACGTGCACGAGGGATAAACGCTTTCTAAGCTGCCTGTGCGGCAGTGAACATAGTTCTTTTGAATTACTTAAAACATGAATATTTCTAAGCTGCCTGTGCGGCAGTGAACGGACTGCAAATTGTAGAATAAATCAATCAAACTTTCTAAGCTGCCTGTGCGGCAGTGAACTATAAAATCTCGCCGGTGAGAGCGCAAACCGTTTTCTAAGCTGCCTGTGCGGCAGTGAACCATACAACGAGGGTGTTTCTAGTGTTGAGCCTTTTCTAAGCTGCCTGTGCGGCAGTGAACACAGAATCCTGCAATGTGATCGCATACTTGCATTTCTAAGCTGCCTGTGCGGCAGTGAACAATAGATCGCCTCGTGCGGAATTGTTAATTTCTTTCTAAGCTGCCTGTGCGGCAGTGAACTTATGATTTGCATGGTTCGAGCCGCTCCCGGTTTTCTAAGCTGCCTGTGCGGCAGTGAACTTATTCCGCTGAATACCGCTGACTGAATAATATTTCTAAGCTGCCTGTGCGGCAGTGAACTCCACGTCCGGTATGTTGTATTGCCGTGTCCTTTTCTAAGCTGCCTGTGCGGCAGTGAACACTGCCGGACAAACTAAAACGTTATTAATATTTTTCTAAGCTGCCTGTGCGGCAGTGAACTCTGTGGAACATTGAACGCAATTCATTAAATTTTTCTAAGCTGCCTGTGCGGCAGTGAACAAAACTATATTTTGTTGAGGACTGGCCCCAATTTTCTAAGCTGCCTGTGCGGCAGTGAACCATACAACGAGGGTGTTTCTAGTGTTGAGCCCTTTCTAAGCTGCCTGTGCGGCAGTGAACGTTCATCTGTTGGTTATCAACATAATTTTACTTTTCTAAGCTGCCTGTGCGGCAGTGAACTAAACTGCTGCACACCGGCGTACGCACTTTAGTTTCTAAGCTGCCTGTGCGGCAGTGAACCCAGTGTTCTAACGCCGGTATGCAGAAGTTTATTTCTAAGCTGCCTGTGCGGCAGTGAACTACAGATCGCGAGTTCTATAATGTAAAAATCTTTTCTAAGCTGCCTGTGCGGCAGTGAACTTCGATTTAGACTCAAAAAACAGTCCTTATTCTTTCTAAGCTGCCTGTGCGGCAGTGAACGTTATGGGCGGTCAATGCCTTTTGCTTACACTTTTCTAAGCTGCCTGTGCGGCAGTGAACACGTTTTAGTTTGTCCAGCAGTGCATAAAACATTTCTAAGCTGCCTGTGCGGCAGTGAACATACCTTATTGCTTTTTATGCTCATGGCAAATTTTCTAAGCTGCCTGTGCGGCAGTGAACCTGCGTGTCAAGCTTGGTCGAGTTCTTTAGGTTTTCTAAGCTGCCTGTGCGGCAGTGAACGACAGAAAATAACCTACATACATTAAGACATTTTTCTAAGCTGCCTGTGCGGCAGTGAACCCGTTTGTCAATGTCCGGGAATCCATCGTCATTTTCTAAGCTGCCTGTGCGGCAGTGAACTCTGCATAATTGGTTCCGCGTGGATTCTGTTCTTTCTAAGCTGCCTGTGCGGCAGTGAACCTGGTTCTGGTTCATTCGGTTCTGGTTCATTTTTTCTAAGCTGCCTGTGCGGCAGTGAACGTTGAACCTCATCGCATATAATCAGACTACCATTTCTAAGCTGCCTGTGCGGCAGTGAACTGACCTCAAAAAGCCTTGTAGCCAGTTGCATAGGAGTATACAGGAGATTTAGCTTAATTTACCCATACCCAAAACCTCATTATGCAACTGGCTGATTTTTATAAATTTTTAAAGAGCGTAAAAAAATTTGGTTAAAATTCGGGTACAGTTGCTTCGGAACTTAAGCCATAGCTGCTGAATGTCGTACCTGACGGTTCTGCAACCATGGTTTTTTTAATCCATAAACAAAACGCTTTATCGCTACTCAAGCTTTTCAGACGAATAAAAGGTGTCGTTATGGTTAGGTGTGACATCGAGGTGTAGCACCTCAACGCGCTGTCATAGTCCACGTTGTGTCTTTTGGCATAGCGTCTGGCTAAGCGCTCTTTATTTGTTTTGGAGTGTTCGCGTTGGTAAATGGCGTGTCCCGTGAGTTTTTCCGGCACCGGGCGAATGCTGGTGCAATGGACGTAGTCACTCAGCCGGGATAACCATTTATTGGCATTGAACTGGCTTAGGGTTGCTTCATCCTTAGCCAATAACCGCAATTTTCCACCCAACAGGCTAAATTTTTCGCCGGTTACATAATCAGGGAACGATAGGCCAATCGGTACGCGGCCTTGTTCGTCTTGCTTTTCGACCAAGCCCAGATGGATTTGTTGAAATACTTTTTCCCAGAGAAAATGTAATGGTATTTCTGGCGATGCTAGTAATCTGATTTCCAAATAAAACTTCATGGCCTAATCCTTGCCACTTTCGCCAAACACGCCACCAAACCTACTTGCGCGTAAGCAGTAATTTCCAGTAATAAAAAATCACGTTTTCCCGATAAGGTGCCGGCGATTTTAATGGCCAGCCCGGCTATGTCAGGATGGTTGCTGCTGAATAATAAAGTGCAGTAAATTATCGCGGCCTTACTGCCGCACAGGCAGCTTATTTATCTAATGTACCCATGAATTAGACGATTTTTTGGTTATTTGTGGGTACAATATCACTTCTGTGAAAAGTGGGGGTGATACATGACCAATGAATTAAACAAACAAGCGGTTTTAAAAATCCGTATGGATGCCGTGACATTACAATTACTGGAACGCGCTAGAAGCTATGTTGATTTGGACAAAAGCAAATTTATTCGGCAAAGCATCCGTGAAAAAGCTGAATCAGTCATTTCAGAGCATGAAAAAACCCGTTTTAGCACCGGGGACTGGCAAATGTTTTTCGCTATGCTGGACAATCCACCAGAGCCAACTGAACGCATGAAAAAAGCGGCCTTAACTTATCAAAGGATAATTGATACTGAATGATATTTGAGCGTTTAGACACCAGGAAACACCAGCGAAAAACCTTTGATTGTGGGGTGGCCGCACTCAATCTATATCTGCAACAAATCGCCAATCAAGATCAAAAACGCGGCTTGACGCGGGTTTATGTGTTGGCTGAACAACAACAAATTATCGGTTATTACTCTATTTGCGCCCATTCCGTGCCGACTGATCAATTACCCGATAACACTAAACTGGGCAGCTATGTTGACGCACCCTTTTTGTTATTGGGTCGTTTAGCGGTTGATTTACGCTTTCAAAATCAAGGTTACGGCGATGCTCTCATTTTCCATGCGTTTAAAATCACCACCGAAGCCGCCGAAAAAATCGGCACGTTAGGCATGATCGTCGATGCCAAGGATGAACCAGCTGCTAGGTTTTATGAAAAATTTGGATTTATGCCGTTATCAACCAGCAAAAATCGTCTGGCGCTGCCTTTTTCAGCCATAAAAGCCTTGCTTTAATCGTTTACGATTTTTTACAAAGTCCCATTGATTGCAATACAAATAACCTTTGCCCGAACGGATTACACGACAAATAAATACTGACTGAGTATCAGGATTTAGTCTGATTTACCCATCCCAAAAACCGCAATATACCAGCTGAATTTTTATTTAATTTTTAAAGAGCGAAAAAAATTGGGTTAAAATTCGGGTACGCTGGATACAGCACTCAAGCCATAGCTGCTGAATGTCGTACCTGACGGCTCTGCAACCATTGTTTTTTTAATCCACAAGCAAAACGTCTGTCCGCCGCCCAAGCTTTTCAGGCGAATAAACGGAGTTGCCACAGATTTTTCCGGCATGTCGCAATAGCGAAACTGCATTTTGTAGGCTGCGTTGGGGGACGCTTTGGCGGTTAAATCAATTGTGCCGTTCAACGCCGTTTCATAGTCCATGCCATGCCTTTTGGCATAGCGTCTGGCTAAGCGCTCTTTGTTGGTTTTTGGTTGTTCGCGTTGATAGATGGCGTATCCCGTAAGTTTTTCCGGCACGGGGCGAATGCTGGTGCAATCTACATAGTCACTCAGTCGGGATAACCATTTTGCAGTATCAAATTTGACGAGGGTATCCTCATCCTTAGCCAATAACCGCAATTTTCCACCCAACAGGCTGTATTTTTCGCCGGTTACATATTCAGGAAACGACAGGCCAATCGGAACACGGCCCTGGTCGTCCTGCATTTCGACTAAGCCTAAATGGATTTGTTGGAATACTTTTGACCAGAGGCTAAAGAGGTTGATGTCAGAATTCTCTATTAGAGTTATTTCAAGGTAATGTTTCATGACTATTCTCTATATCCGGTAACTATCAACATAAGCCAGCCCTTTTTTGCCCAGATAAAAGCTTGATACACCAGCGGCTTCTATCATGTCTTTAAGCTGTAGCGCTTTGTCTTTGTCAATATCAAGGTTGATTTCAAGCTGTCCACTGGCTTTGGTGAGCATCAATGTCGTCTCGCCTTCACCTTTTATGAATTCTTTACGGATATAAGGATTACCCCAGATGGTTTTCTTAGCTCCAGTGGTGAATCTATCCATGAAGTCCTTTTTAGTAAAACCACGTTTTGAAATGCCGCTAATCAAGCCTTGTCTACTCCTAGCTGAATCCACATTGTACTTACTTCCTAATTTTTTATCTAAACGTTGTAATTGCAAATACAAACCCGAACAATAAAACATAATCGGCTTGATATTACCTTTTCCATCTAAATATCCTTTATCTTTATCAGGAGGAAAGTGAGCCTCTAAAATTGCTTTTGCATCAGCTACTTTGCCTTCATTAGCAACAGTTTTTTCTTTGTTTAAAATTTCCAATCTGCCAATAATGGATAATGGATCAGCTTGAATGGTTTTGGTAACGGGTGAGTTATCAATAATAAAGTCGCATAATTCGGTAAAGTCTAACGCCAACACGCCCCAAAATTCAGCCGAATAATCAGAGGAAAAAATTACGTCATCGGTTTTAATCGCGCCAGTAAAGGCATTCTGGTCGGTGCTGCCTGTCATGTTTCTGATATAGACGATTTCGGCATTACTGATTTTTTTAGATTCTTTATCTTCATAACGCACAGTAAATTCGTTATCAATTTCCTTGAAAAAATAGTTTTCGGCTTGCCGTGATTGATACAGTTTACGTTGGTCGCCAATTAAACGGTTCAATATGCCCATCACGGTATCATGGGTAATTTCGCGTTGGATGAAATTCTCCGCCTGTTTTAGGCTGGTCATTGAGCCAATAAATTTACGCCCTTTTTTCGGCAACGCTTCATTATTGCTGCCATCCAAAAAGGAATTACGCCAACTGGATTCATATTCGATGATAATTTGCATGATCCCA
Source organism: Methylococcaceae bacterium (assembly GCA_024636875.1). Taxonomy (GTDB): domain Bacteria; phylum Pseudomonadota; class Gammaproteobacteria; order Methylococcales; family Methylomonadaceae; genus JAGXGJ01. The sequence goes on from JAGXGJ010000147.1 coordinate 6,849, forward strand.
CCTGCTATTTTGCGTAAAAATAACAGGCGTAGTCGGATTCCGGGGTTTGTGATATGTCACCTTCACTGCGTTTAATCCGCATCATTTTGTTGCTATCGTTGTAATCGACCAATATTTCATCCACATACATATAGGCTTTCGCCTGACGGATTGACAGTTCGCTAATACGATTTAAGGTGTGTTCGACCAAGGCTTGCATGGCATCATTGTTTAATAAAATGCCTTGTTCACCTTCTTCAAAAATTGTTCCGCGTCTGACGTAGTTTTTATGGAACACGGCTTGTGGATTTAAAGCGGGGTTAAAGGTTTTAATGAAGGATTGCACAGCTTCGGCAATTTGTTCGCCTTGACCGTCTTTAATTATCATTGCGGCTCTGTCAAATTTATTATCCAGTGAAATAAATTGCAGTTGTTCGATGCTGATAGAGCCATAAGATAAATATTCGGTGTCGCCAAAGGTGGTTTTAGAAAAAAAAGAAGAGCTTTTATCTTCTCCAGCTTTATTCTTTTCTTTTTCTTTAGTTCCAGAACGCCCCATTTGTTCAAAGTTGCCATTGCCCAGTTGGTCAACAAAATCTTCCATTAATAACGGACTGGTGCGTTTACATTGGCTGGCCGGAACAACATAGCCGCGTATTAATCCAGTAACCGAGGTTAATACTTGTTGCAGGTTTTTTTCCCCTGCATTATGCAAATCAAACGCTTGTTCTCTGAATAAATGATGACGAATGCAATTTTGACTAATGTATAGGGGTGTTCCAGTCTTGACATCAAAATTTATGTCAGTTGCTTCTTTTTTGTATTTATACCCCGTTTCATCTTTCACTTTCCCTGACAGATTAGTGTAACCGCGTAATTTTGGCAGGGTGTGATTATCAACCGTTTTTCCACCATCGCCCATTAATGATGTTGGGCCATTCCAATTGACCACGCCATGCCCCAAGGCTGTTATTTTAAAGTCAACGCTTTTAATGCCTGTAATTTTTTCCATTGCTATCTCACTTATATAGATGATTGTTAAAGTTTTAATTCTTTAAGCACAATTTTATTAGGTTTTGCAGAACGCATTATAGGCTTAAAAATAAATAACACCACTACATTCTATATGAATTGTAAGGAGCGTCAATCATCTATAAAGTAAAATACTTTCGACTACTGAATAAGTAGCTTAGAAAACTACATTCTAAATTTTTACTGCCGAACAGGCAGCTTAGGAATGTGCATGAAATAAGTTGAGCATCTGTAGGGGCGAATTCATTCGTCCTGGGCGGATAAATCCGCCCCTACACGCCAACTGCCTCATGTTTCATTGCTGATTTTATTTCATGCAAGTTCCTTAGTAAGATCAGATAGCTTTGAGATTCATGATGAATAAATTGCCCGCCACTTGCGGCGGGCAATTTATTCAAACCAATCCTCTAAACGTAAACTGTCAATGCGAGAAAATTCTTTGGTGTTATGTGTTACTAAAGTGGCTTGATTGGTTAAAGCAGTCCCGGCAATCATCATATCTAATGGACCAATAGGTGTTCCTGCGTTTTCCAGTGTGGCTCTAATCCTAGCGGTAACTTCAGCTTCCTTTTCTGTGAACGGCAATACGCGCACAACCGTGAGTAATTCATTTAACTGATTTCTGCGTTTTTCAGGCGATGTTGATTTGGCAATACCGACTTCAAGCTCATACAAAACAACCGATGGCAGGACAATTTCATGGGGCGGTAAACTAAATAAATGCTGGGCAACATTGCCCATATTTTTAAAAAAGTAAATCACTGTGTTGGTATCTAAAGCGTACATCAAAAATTTTCCCTTAACACATCTTGTCCTTCACCAGTGCGTAACTCTTCTGCAAAAGGGACATCTTGCCATGCACCCGCCAAAGCCTTGACGGAATCGGGCCATGCGGTGACGGTTTTTTCATCAATGATACGTTTTAACCATTGCTGAGCAGTCAGTCCTGCGGTTTTAGCCGCCGTGTTAATTTTAGCTTCCGTCGTTTCGTCTATTTCTACTATTAGTTGTTTCATGTTTGCCTCTATACAAGTTCGGCTTCAGTTGAAAGTTTATTGATTGCTATTGCACCAATAGGCTGGTCAATTCCTATCGCGTAGTAAATCGCGTAAGAATGCGGTTGTGCTTCGACTTTTTTCAAATCATTCGGCACATAACTTAGATAAATGGGTGTTTCAGGGCTGCGTGCTTCGTTAAGTAGTACGCTGTCTTTATACGCTTTTTTGGTGTCTTCCTTAATGTTATGGTGTTTTTTCACCATAAACGCGAGCAAGTTTTGCTCACTATTGCCATAACCGCAAATATCCTCAACGGGGGCGGTTAATTCACCGTCATAATCGGCTTCATCATAGGCATACTCATTTGGAAAACTGCGGTTGTCTTTATCTGTTATTAAACAGACTGCCATTTGTACAAAGCGGTTATCGCCGCGTAATGAATGTTTTTTAATTTTGATTTTATCGGACGTTGATTTACGCAGTAGGAATACAGGGTCAATCAGCTTGTTTTCAATGACCTCTACACTCTTTTTTAATGCCTTGATAAAGTCCTGTTCTATCGCTGATCTATAAGCATTATTGTCATAAAAATTTTGGTAGAGCTGGTAAATTTCACTAATGGTTAGCGGTTTGTCGATTTTATCTTGCAAAAATTCATACCACTTTTTCGCACTTTGCAAGGTATTCAGACTATTTAAAAAACGGGCGCAACTGCCTTGCTGCTTACCATCTGCCAACGTTTCTGGGATAGCGGTAACGTAGTTGTTTATGTCTTGATTTTCACTAAAACGGTCTAGCCTTCCCAAACGTTGTAACCAGTTTTCAGCGTGAGTGAATTCTGTCACCATCTGCATACAGGTAATATTTAAAGCGGCTTGTACAATCGGGCCACTGCGTAAAATAGCGTAGTGGCGAGTACCATTTTCTTTGAAGTTATCAAACACCTTGTCAAACAATTCTAGTTTGTCTGATTTTTTAAATTTGGAATGCAATAACAGCGCGTTTTCCTGCTGTTGTCGATTTATAAAACTTTTTTGCGCGGTGATTGCGGTGTTACTGATGACAAAACTTTGCGCGGGTTGTGACTGATAAAGCGGATTACTGTCGTCCTGTTTACTTTCGTCAAAACTTTTAAAGCGTATGTGATACTGGCTCGTATTAAAACTCGGTACAGAGATAATATCATCTTGATGAACGCCTAAAAATTCACTGACAAAATAGTAGTTTGGCGTTGCCGATACCAGAATTGCTTTTGCCTGTTGTTTTTGCATGGCTTTGCATTCCACCAGTTCAGCAAATAACAGATTAAACGCAGGCATATTGATATATTCATGGTATTCGTCAAACACGATATGCGCATTCATGTAGTTGACTAAGCTTGCTACTTGTTTATGGGTGATGATACTGTTGGTGATTTGGTCAATGGTGGTAATGACAATATCGCCTGTGAATACTTCATTATCTGGCGTTTCGCGTTTTTCTCCTGCTTGATGCAGCGTTTTAAATTCACCCGTATAAATTTCTATTTTGCTGTTAGGTAGATAATTCTCGCTGGTTAAATCGGCCAATAAACCTTGGCAGACCTGAACACGCGGGCAAATCCACAAAATCTGCTGTGCTTGTGTTTTTGCTGCCCATTCCAGTGCGATTTTAGTTTTACCACAACCCGCCGGGCCTTGTAGCACTTTGACATAGCTGTTATCGCCATTGGTTGCCGACAGTTTTTCCGCAGCAATGGTTTGTTGTTGATTACGGTTGCTGTCTGCGTTCGATAATTGCTGAAAAGCCGTTAAGCATTTTTGAATTTGTTGATTTAAATCGCTTTGAATATTTAGTTTGTCGTCTAACAGTTTTTCTAGCGCTTGTTCTTTAAGATGAATGACTAATTGTTCCTTGCTAAGTGCAGAAACTAAGCGGTCGGCAGTGATAACAGCGGTACGCGCAAGATTATTACTGGCGTTTTCTTTTACATTGCCCAGATAATCACTGACAACCCCATCCAATGAATATTTTTTATAATCAGGTAACTTCGTTTGCCCCAAATCATAAATTTTATCTTCATCGGCTTTTTTAGTTATGCCTTCAATAACAATCGCGTCATTTGAACAATAACTACTGGCTAAGGTATTAATGCTTTTAATGTGTTGTCTAGCGGTCTGTATAAGATTGAGAAGTTCAGTCGCACCGATATTGCTGTGTAATTTTTTGTAAATCGTTTCCAGCGTTTTGAATTCAGATTGACGGATGGGTTTGGCGTGATGCCAATAAATCGCGTGTTTGATTCTGGCTTTATTGCTTTTATTGATTAGTTTAAAAGCATCATCATCCAGCAAGTGATAAAGCAATAAGGATATTTCATTATGCCTAGGGTGAGTTTCAAAAGAAAATTTACCTGTGTCTATATGTTGACCTTCTTCCGGTATTTCCGGCTGTTTTTTCTTTTTTAATTCCTTTGCCAGCCATGCTTGAAACTGCGGGTCTATTTTGCCTATATCATGTAAACAACCTGCGACATATACGGCCTTTGCCAGCTTATCATCATCAACTATGCGCTTGATAAGGCAATAAGCCAGATAACCCACGGCAAACAAATGTTGGTCTAAGGGTTGTTGTTTGGTATTGGCAATAATTGATTCAGTTTTCACAGCGATTTTATCCATTATGAGTTCTCCATTGGTATAGTTGACAGGCACAATTCCCTGCGGATTAAAGCTATCTTGATTTCCCACCACCCATAATAAATCACTTCGACTACGGCTACGAATCCAATGGCAAGCCACGGCGGTATTTTTAGTGGCGGTTTTGCGTAGCAGGGTTTTGACGGCGATTAAGCCGTCTTCGGTTATCACGGTTTGCCAGGTGTTATCGCCGATGCGGTTGGCGAAGGCGTCGAGGACGCGACGGGTGCGTTTAAGTGCTTTTTTCTCGCATTGACTGACAAAGGTGACCATCATGGTTGATTGCCCTCACCCCGGCCCTCGACAACAGCTCCCGACGTTGTTCTACCTCCTGCATCCATGTAGTCGTCTCCCAAAGGGAGAGGCAGCTCGTTGTTAGCGGCTTGCTTAACCTGTTCAAACATAAAGTCCAGGGCTTTGTGTTCGGTAAATTTTTGTAAGCATTGCTGGCGAAATTCCTGTTCGGTGGCTTTTTCTTTGGCGCTGATAAAAGCCCATGGCAAAACGATGGCGTCTTTAATGAGGTCGGCGACATCAAACACTAACGCGCCGCGCCTGGTTTTGCCGTGCATGACGGCAAAGCCGTGCGGAATTCCCAATACCCACAAGGTAGTGGCGGCCAGACCATAAGCCAGATAGTTGCCGTGGTTTAAAAAGCCGTTGGCAAGATCGGTGTTTTCGCGTTCCCTGACAAAATTGCCCAATTTGGTGGCTTTAGCGGCATAGCGATAAAGTTGTTTGGTGAGCAGGGCTTCTTTTTGTAATAAGTCGCCGGTTTTAACAGCGTGTGGGATTTGATTGAAGTAGTGTTCCAGGACGCCGCTGATTTCACTGTCATCCGCGAAAAAGTTCTCGGCCTTTAAGTCGCGATCTTTTTCCCAGGTACGTTGTAAATAACTGATACGGGCTTGTTGAAAGGTTTTTGCTACATTTAGCCGTTTTGCTTCATCAAACCAAAAGCTGAGCCAGCCTTGTACATATTCTGTCGGGCGATATTCGCTTTGCGGGGTCAGCCATTCAATTTCGCTGCCAGCAAACAACGGAGAACCTCCGCCGCCGCAAAAACCAACCAATACACCGGCACTTGCCAACATGCGCATGGCGGCTTGGGTAATCGATGTGCCTGTTCCCAATAAGATAACAGTAGTATTGGCAATGGGGATGTTCCAGTAGTAGTTTTGGTCTTTGGCTTCTGTCAGATAGAGTACGCGGCCGTCCTTTTGCATTACCCGGCATTTTTCCAGGTAATAAATGTTGGCCCTCTTAGAATGCAATATCGCTTTTAAATCTGATAATTGTTCCATTAAGCTCTTTACCCGATTGTGGTTAAAATTCTGATTAGCAAGATACTTCAGCTGTTCGCAGTAATCGACATACCGGCATGGATTCGCTTCGTGCTCTAGCGGGTCACGTCAGACTATCCTGCCTTGCCCCTTGGGGTTAATGCAAATCTGTTCCGGACAGATTTTTGCCGAGGCCCAGACTGCACGGATTTAGACTGAAAGGACTATAATCCGGTAGCCCGATACATTCCCTGTACTCTGGTTACCGGCAGTCCATGCCGGTATGACGGTAACTCGAAAATCTGACGAATTGGCTGATAGTTGTACATAATCATAAATCTATCTGAAACAGATTTGCATAAGCCCGAAGAGTGCCTGGCAGGTTAGCTTGCCATGATCACTGCCGGAACGACGTTGTCTATCGGTGTTGTGCGCTGGCTGAAGATTCTTGCTAATCAGGAGCGTCCAGGCCTGATAGGGCAACCCATTCTACAGACAGCAATAATCACCTCAAGCAATTAGCTTTATCCGGGCAAACTTTCTTTTTCCTACTTGATAAACATGTCCTCCATCCATCGCTATCTGAAGCTTTGGATCAGATACTTTTTCACCATCAATTTTTACTGCACCTTGATTGATCATGCGAATAGACTCGGACGTGCTACTGGTTAGCCCCGCCGCTTTTAATAAACTTGCAATAGGATAGCCAGCAGACTCCATCTTTAACTCCAGTTCTTCCATGTCATCCGGTATCGCACCACGCTGAAATCTGGCTTCAAAATTTTCCAGCGCTTTGATAGCGGCGGCGGCATCATAAAATCTTTCGACAATTTCTTGTGCCAGCTTTACTTTGTAATTGCGCGGATTTGCGCCCTGTTCACATTCCTGCAGCCATAACTGGATTTCTGTCATGGGTCGAAAACTCAGCAATTCAAAATAACGCCACATTAATTCATCGGAGATGGACATTAATTTGCCAAACATATCATCTGCGCTATCAGCAATACCGACATAGTTGTTGAGTGATTTGGACATTTTCTGGACACCGTCCAGGCCTTCAAGAATTGGCATCGTTATGACGACTTGCGGCTTTTGTCCAAAAGCTTCCTGCAGCTGCCTTCCCACCAGCAAGTTGAATTTTTGATCAGTACCGCCCAATTCTACATCTGCCTTCATTGCCACTGAATCATAGCCTTGTATTAAAGGATACAGAAATTCGTGTATGGCAATGGGCTGCCCACCTTTGAAGCGCTTGCTAAAATCATCCCGTTCCAGCATTCTGGCTACTGTATGTTTTGCTGCCAATTGGATCAAATCCGCCGGCGACATTGCATTCATCCAGCTTGAATTAAACATCACGAGTGTTTTGGCCGGATCCAGAATCTTGAATATCTGCTCTTCGTAGGTCTTTGCATTGTCAATAACCTCATCCCGGCTCAATGGCTTGCGGGTAACATTTTTCCCTGTTGGATCGCCTATCATGCCGGTAAAATCGCCAATCAGAAACAGAACCTCATGTCCTAAATCCTGAAACTGTTTTAATTTATTGATTAAAACGGTATGCCCCAAATGTAAATCCGGAGCTGTCGGATCAAAGCCAGCCTTAATCCGCAAAGGCCTTCCTTCATCCAGCTTGGTGATTAATTCCTGCCTGATTAAAACTTCGTCAGTCCCTCTTAGAAGGATTGCCAATACGTCCTCTTGCAATTTCTTTCTCCAAATTAAGTATTTATAGTATTATCATTATTAAGTATTTATAGTATTATCATTATAAAGTTAACCACCAGCACCACTGAATAATAATTTTTTATGGCGTCTATTTTTTGGCAAAACATTTAAAAAACTCGTAGAATACCGTTAGAAAAAATTTTGAGGTTCCTGTCTTGGATATAAACTATTTACCTGACGTATTGTGAAAAGCAAATTTTATACATCCTTGTTATTCGGTATAGGCTTAACAATTGCTACAACCACCAGTTATGCCAAACCGACTCAATCAAAACATACCAGCGTTTCAGTCAAGCGTGTCAAATTAAATTCACGGCGTGCGATCGTTAATCACACCCCCTCCTTAAGGAAAAAAACTTTTTCTAACGCCTCATCCGAAGGGGAAAAATCAGATTTACAATCTGTTTCCATTGCCAAGCATGCAGACAGACGAACTCCCTCAATTTCAGCCAGAAACTCTATCCTGTCAAAAAAAATTCAGCGTGAATTACCTATACAAGCAGGCGAAAACAATAATCGCATACGCTCTATTATAGTTTCCAACAATAAACGCGACATTATTGATAACACGGCTAACGATAAGATATATCATCGTATCACCAGTGTTCACGGGACTGTCAACTCCTCTTTATCGCTGTCAGGCAAGAAAGCCGGCTTATCTGATAATCTGCTTATGCAGCTTATAAACATTTTTGCCTGGGACATCGATTTTGCCACCAACCTGCACTATAACGATCAATTTACTGTCGTTTTTGAAGAAACAGGGATCGGCAACGATTTAAAAGATAGCCAGATTATTGCCGCCGAATTTGTTAACCAGGGCAGAATCCTGACTGCAATCAGATACCAGGATAATGAAGGCAATATAAATTATTACAGCCCTGAAGGCAGGCCGATGCGCAAGGCTTTTTTGAGCGCCCCTGTTGACTTTGTACGCATCAGCTCAGGCTTTGATACCCATCGTAAACATCCGGTACTCAATAGAATTCGCGCTCACAAAGGTGTCGATTATGCTGCCAGAACCGGCACGCCGGTAAAATCGGCCGGGGATGGCGAAGTCGTATTTCGTGGCCGTAAAGGGGGATATGGACAAGTTATAATTGTTAAACATGGTGAACACTTTGAGACGCTTTACGCTCATCTTGCCAATTTTAAAAAAGGTCTCAAACTGGGCGCCCAGGTAAGACAAGGCGAAGTTATTGGCTATGTTGGTCAAACAGGCCTTGCAACCGGCCCGCATTTACACTATGAATTCCGTATTGACGGTGTTCACCGTAATCCGGAAACACTGCATCTGGCGCAATCATTGCCATTACAAGCAGAATTACTGGCTGATTTCAAATCACAGACTCAATCAGTGCTGGATCAACTTAACCAGACCAAGGCAAGATCATTATTTGCAATTAACCAATATAATTGATAATTCATACCTGAACTTTATATTGGCTGAGGCCTCGAACCAGCTTCTATGAAATTGAGGGAAATCCTGAGTTGCCAGGCAGACTTTAAAAAGTCTGACTGGCAATCTTCCTTAAGAGCGCCACAGGCTGTGGTACTTTATCAGGATAAAAAAGGCGAGCGGCAAAGTCAGCTATCACGCGGAAAAAGAAGAACCGCAGCCACAAGTCGTGGTCGCATTAGGGTTGCGAATAACAAACTGCGCGCCTGACAAGTCTTCTTTATAGTCAACTTCAGCACCAGAGAGGTACTGAATGCTCATTGAATCAATCAACACCGTGACGCCACCGTTGACCACGCTGGTATCGTCCTCATTGACTTCTTCATCAAACGTGAAGCCATATTGGAACCCGGAACACCCGCCGCCTGAAACATACACCCGCAGTTTCAGATTATCGTTACCCTCTTCGGCGATTAATTCACTCACCTTGGAAGCCGCGCTATCTGTAAAAATGATTGGATTAGCCATAAAATAATACCTGGTAGAAAATTAAAGATAGTAGAATTATGACTATACCCAGCGTAACAGTCAAGATTTATGGATAAAGAGCCAATATCTTCAAGCCCATATCCTCCTGCAATCCAAAGATCAGATTCATTGCCTGAACCGCCTGCCCTGCTGCACCCTTAACCAGATTATCAATCACTGACAGAACCACAAGCGTTTGGGCGCCCTGCGGTTGATGAATGGACATCTGGCACATATTACTGCCCCGAACGTTCCGGGTATCGGGGTGCGAGCCCTGTGGCAGCACATCCACAAACATTTCGCTGGCATAACGTTGTTCATACAAGGCCTGTATATCATCCAGACTTGCCTTGGTGCGGCCGTATAAAGTTGCGTGAATTCCGCGAATCATCGGCGTCAAATGCGGGACAAAGGTCAAGTCTACCGGCGTCCCTGCAAGCAACTCAAGACCCTGAGTAATTTCAGGCAAATGCCGGTGGCCGCTTACTGCATAAGCCTTGAAACTTTCGCCTGTTTCACTCATTAACGTGGCAATTTCGGCTTTTCGTCCTGCACCACTGACGCCCGATTTAACATCGGCAATTAAACAGGTAACATCAAGCAAACCGTTTTCAAGCAACGGTAAAAACCCCAGCTGCACAGCCGTAGGATAACATCCAGGACAGGCGACTAAATTTGCGTGTTTAATCATTTCACGATTCACTTCCGGCAGTCCGTAAACTGCATCGGCAAGCAAGTCCGGACAAGCGTGTTCCATGCCATACCAGCGGCTCCATTCCTGTGCGTCTTTCAGCCTGAAATCCGCCGAAAGGTCAATCACCTTCACGCCATGCGCCAGCAACTGTTCAGCCATCATCATCGCCGTACCGTTCGGCGTGGCAAAAAACACGACATCACATTGCGCCAGAGTTTCAAGGTCCGGCAAACTGAATGCCAGATTGATATAGCCGCGCAGACCGGGATACAGTGAATCAACCCTCAATCCCGCATCGGTGCGAGAAGTTACCACGGCTACATCAACTTCCGGATGCAAGGCTAAAATCCGTAAAAGTTCAACGCCCGTATAACCCGTTCCGCCAACGATACCTGCACGAATCATTTGTTTAATCCTGTTAATACATTGTTTATAAAAAAACCCTGGGCATATAATAACCGCATCCGGGTTTTTACAGAACCCAACTTATACCGTTTTCCGAAACCATGCGCGCTATCGAAATTGTATCCGGGGCTTTACAAGCAACCGAACGCCCTCTTCTTCAACCTTCAGCCAATCAAGTGCTCATTGAAGTCGCCGCCGCTGGTGTTAACCGCCCCGATGTCATGCAGCGAAAAGGTTTATACCCTGCACCGATCGGCGCATCCGGCATACCGGGACTGGAAATTGCCGGAACTGTCGTGGCATCAGGCAGAAATGTCAGGCATCTGAAGCCAGGCGACAGTGTGTGCGCATTAGTCACCGGCGGCGGTTATGCCGAGTATTGCCTTGCTTCTGCGGCGTTATGCTTGCCGATACCCGAAGGCTTATCGCTTATACAAGCCGCAGCCCTGCCTGAAACCTTTTTCACCGTCTGGAGTAATCTGTTTGACCGCGCCCGATTATTGCCAAACGAAACCCTGCTGATCCATGGCGGCAGCAGCGGCATAGGCACCACAGCCATACAACTGGCCAGGGCTTTTGATGCCAGAGTCATCGTCACAGCGGGTTCTGAGGCAAAATGCAACGCCTGCCGTGAACTTGGTGCGAACGCCGCAATCAACTACAAGAGCCAGGATTTTGTTGAGGAAATCAAACAACTTACCGGCCATCAAGGTGTCAATGTAATACTCGATATAGTAGGCGGCGACTATTTTCCCCGCAACCTGCAATGCATGGATTATGATGCACGACTGGTACAAATCGCCATTCAAAACGGCGCGAAAGCTGAAATCAACTTGTTAGCTATTATGCTGAAACGTCTTATCATAAGCGGATCAACATTAAGAGCCAGAGACGATGCCTTTAAAGCCGGCATTGCCCAAAAACTGTATAAAAACGTCTGGCCTTTATTGGCGGCCGGTACGATCAAACCCATTATTGATTCCACCTTTGCCCTGGGCGATGCTGCAAAAGCCCATGAATTCATGGAAAGCAGCCAGCACATCGGCAAAATCATCTTAACGGTATAACAAAATGACCTGCACGACGCTTGTTTCTGCTGCAACTTTGCAACAAAATCTTGATAACCCCGGCTGGGCAATTGTTGACTGCCGCTTTTCACTAGCCGATGCGGAAGCAGGCCCTTACGCTTATCGCCACGGACATTTACCTGATGCCCGTTACGCTGATTTGAATAAGGATCTGTCGTCAGCGATTACAGACTACACAGGCCGCCATCCCCTCCCCGGCTTCAGACAATTGGCACAAAAACTGGGGACCTGGGGTATAAGCAACACCACCCAGGTGGTGGCTTACGACGATGCCGGCGGCGCATTTGCAGGACGCTTATGGTGGTTATTACGTTGTTTGGGACACGAACACGTTGCAGTGCTAGATGGTGGTATCAAATACTGGAAAAAACTTGAGCTTCCTGTCACCACCACCTTACCCGCCATTAAGCCTGTCACATTCAGACCGTATGTAAACACCACCAGTTGGCTTAATGCCTTACAAGTTCAAAAAGGACTCGCGCAAAGATCGATATGTCTGATTGATGCCAGAACCCCCGAACGCTATCGCGGGGAACAGGAACCCATCGATCCCGTTGCCGGACATATCCCCTGCGCTTTAAACCGACCTTTTCAATTGAATCTTGATAAGTCCGGCTTATTTTTATCCGCCAGCCAATTGCGCAATCAATTTAGCCAGCTTATCGGCGATACTCCACCAGAACAGGCAGTTCATACCTGCGGCTCTGGTGTGACCGCCTGCCATAATGTGCTGGCAATGGAGCATGCCGGGTTAACAGGCTCTAAACTGTATGCAGGTTCATGGAGCGAGTGGATCAGAAACAAGAACCGGCCGGTTGCGCAAGGGTGACTGTGCGGATTATTCAGTTATAGATCCCTGACTTTCTACAAACCCGTCAACACAAAATGACCGGGAATAAGAGCCCTCGGCCGGATTCCCGGACCGTAGGCTCATTTACTTAACTAATGAAGAACTATGGATTGCCGACGCGAATATTCGGGATTCCGCTCAAAACCCCGAAGACACTCAGCAGCCATAGGACTACCGCAATGATCACCACGATATTCAATATCTGCTTGATGCGCGTATCCATCGGTATGTAACTGTTGACCAGCCACAACAGCAGACCGACGACGATCAGAGCCACCACCACCGAAACCAGGGGGCCCGGGAGTCCGCTCAAAACCCCGAAGACACTCAGCAGCCACAGAACCACCGCGATGATCACCACGATATTCAATATCTGCTTGATGCGCGCGTCCATCGGTATGTAACTGTTGACCAGCCACAACAGCAGACCGACGACGATCAGAGCCACTACCACCGAAACCAATACGCTTGGGAACATTCCCATAACGCCGACCGCGTTCAGTATCCATAGAATCACCATGATAATCACCACGATGTTCAGGATTTGCTTGATGCGGGCTTCCATCGGAATATAGTTGTTGATCAGCCACAGCAGCAGACCGACGACAATAAGAACGACCACCAGCGAAATTATGTTCATTGCACTTCTCCTAAGGTTTAAAAATATGATTGACGTATAAAGCCATAACTAACCACCTCACCTCCTCCAGATCAATATTGCCTCCACCTTGCGCAAGATTAAATCAGCACAGGGCAATAAGTTAATTAACCAAGCACCACCCGCACCTGATGCACTTGTCCATCATCCTGTAAGGTAATGCTATTAGCGTTTAATCGGGATTCTCCGTCCAGTTCTATTCTGGCGATACCGTGTGACACGCCGTCCGGATTTTCAACCGTGATTTCATAGCGGGTATTTTCGTGCTGATAAATAATGCTGTAACGGGGCCATTCCTTGGGAATACAAGGATTAAAAACCAGTTTGCCGGCGTGGACCTGCAGCCCAAGGATCCATTCCATGCCTGCACGGTAAAACCAGCCCGCAGATCCCGTGTACCAGGTCCACCCGCCGCGCCGCACATGGGGCGGCACGGCATAGATATCCGCCGCCAGCACATAGGGCTCGACCTTATAGGCGTAAACGCCGGTGCGGGTGGCCGTACGGTTGATCGGATTCAGCATGCGCAGCAGTTCTGTCGCCTGGTCACCGTCACCAAGCATGGCATAGGCAATGACCGACCAGATCGCCGCGTGGGTATACTGGCCCCCGTTTTCCCGCACGCCGGGGGGATAGCTCTTGATATAACCCGGGTCCCGCTCAATCTTGTCGAAGGCCCGCCGGCTAAGTTCAGGGGAGCCTTGTTGGGCAATATAACCCGGGGAGCGCTCGGCCTGATCGAAGGGCGGGGTAAACAGCAACACCAGGTCGCCGTAGCGAACGAGGTATTCCCGTACTGAATCCATCGCCCGCTGCGCTCGTCCGGTCTCGGCGGCGCCGGAAATAACGCCCCAGCTCTGAGCAATCGAATCGATACGGCACTCGGAGTTGACTGCGGAACCCAAAGGACTGCCGTCATCAAAATAGGCGCGCCGGTACCATGCCCCATCCCATGCTTCCGCTTCCACCGCAGCTTTCAGTAGAGTGGCATGGCCGCGCCAGCGAATGGCGCGCGCGCTATCACCCCGCGCCTGGGCCACAGTTGCGAAATCCGAGAGGGTGGTAATCAGGAACCACGCCAGCCACACGCTCTCGCCCTTGCCCAGGTAACCGACCCGGTTCATACCGTCATTCCAGTCGCCGCTCCCCATCAGAGGCAGACCATGAGATCCGGTTTCAAGACTCAGGTCGAGCGCACGGGCGCAGTGCTCGAACAGAGTCTCTTGCTCCATAGACTGGCTTGGTTGAAAATAGGCGTCATCCTGTTCCGGTCCCAGCGCGGGTCCTTCCAGAAACGGCAACTGCTCCTCGAGTACGTTGGTATCGCCACTCACCTTGATATAGTGAGATACAGCATAGGGCAGCCAGACACGGTCGTCGGAAAAATGGGTGCGCACGCCGCGGCCGGAAGGCGGATGCCACCAATGCTGCACATCACCCTCGCCAAACTGGCGCGCTGCGGCACGAAGAAGGTGGGCGCGGGCCAGATCGGGCCGGGCAACTGCCAGAGCCATGCTGTCCTGCAGTTGATCGCGAAAGCCAAAGGCCCCGCCCACCTGATAAAAAGCGGCTCGAGCCCACATTCGGCAACTCAGGGTTTGATACAACAGCCAGCGGTTCAACATCAGGTCGAGCTCCCGGTCAGGCGTTTTCACCTGGACTTTGGCGAGCACCTGCTCCCACGACTGCGTCACCTTGGTCAAAGTTGTTTCTATCTTGCTGGCTCGATAGCGCTGGACCAACTCGCTGGCATGGGCGCGGTCATTGCCTTGCCCCAGCAGGAAGACAATCTCGGCGCGCCCGTTGGCCTCGAGTTCGATCTCCGTGTCCAGTGCTGCACAAGGGTCCAGACCCGCACCGGCGCGTTTTTTCAGCATCCTTGGACTCAGCAAGCCCGCAGGTGCATCCAGGCTCCCGTTGCGGCCGATGAATTCAGCCCGGTTCCCGGTCCACCCGGACTGCTGACCGGCAAGATCGGCGAAAGCAATGCGCTGGCCGAATTCCATGTCCCAGGAGTTGTAAGCGAACAGGGCGCCGGTGTCCGGGTCCAGTTCGGTGATGATGTGAGGTGCGGTCACCGTACGCGAGGCGCCGAGCACCCATTCCACGTAGGCAGTGACGGTGATCCGGCGAGCTCGCCCGGAAACATTCTTCAGCGTCAAGGACGAGATTTTGACCGGATCATCCGGGCTGATGAATTGCAAAAGTTCGCTATGAATCCCGTGGGAGGAATGCTCGAAACGGCTATAGCCCTGTCCGTGCCGAATCACATAGCTCGAATTATCGACGCGGATCGGCAAAGCGGTCGGGCTCCATATTTCGTTCGTCTCATCGTCACGCAAATAGAAGACTTCTCCGGAGGGATCGCTGACCGGGTCGTTCGACCAGGGCGTTAACTGGTTTTCCCGGCTGTTGCCACACCAGGTGCAGCCGCTGCCCGACTCCGAGACCATAAAGCCGAACTCCGCATTGGCGATCACATTGATCCAGGGAGACGGCGTCCACTGGCCATTGTCGAGCACAATCACGTATTCGCGTCCGTCATCGCTAAAGCCGCCGAGTCCATTGAAAAATTCGAGCGGAGGTAATGACAACCGTGGCGAAAATACTCCCGGAGCGGACAAGGCTTTTGGCGCAACAAAAGCGGCCTCCGGTCGTGGATGTCTCAACAACTGCTCGGCCAATGTGCCCCGATTGCTGACCAGAACCGCGCGCGCGGCCGTTTGGAGCAGCAAGCTTTCTTCTGCCGAGAGCTGAGCAACCTGCATGACAAAAATCTTGCCATGGTCTTCATGCTCTTGATGTGCCGAAAGCGCCTGGTTTTCACGTACCATGGCTTCCAGTTGAATCTGCAGCTCGTCGATATAAGATAACTCCTTTTCGTTAAAGATGACCAGATCAACGGCAAGTCCTTTCATACGCCAGTACTCATGAGCGCGCAGCAATTGTTCGACAATGGTATGGTCTTCAAACTCCGCTACTCGCAGCAACACGATCGGCCGATCTCCCGAGATACCATGCCGCCATAGATCGGCGACACTCAAGGTATTCATCCGCATCAGCTTGCTCGATGGCCGCAGCCAGGGATCAGCATAAAGCAAGCGGTTGGCCATATCCTGAAACAGCTGGGCTTCGTCCGGCCTGGTACGCAGATGACGCAGCTGCACATGGGCGTGAGTCCACGCCAGAGCGGACACACGCTCGAACGCCGCCACGTTGTGGTATTTGTCGGACAAATCCTCCACCTCCTGACGTGAGGCGGCGACCAGCGTAGTGAACGACATGTGTTCGGTTGCGCCCGCTGCAATGCGGACCCGTGTGCGCAGACTGAATATCGGATCGAGAACGGCACCCACCGTGTTGGTCAGCGGACGGCCATCCATCACCGCGATCGGTTCCCGCAGTGATTGTCCACGCCCGACAAAACGGGCCCGGTCGGTTTCGTATTGGACCCCGTCGTCGGTTCGATCACCGGCCAGCACATGGGCCGCCCAGATGTTAGGGTCGCTGGCCGCACGTGGGCGCCGCTGCGCGATCAGTCCACGCACCTGGGGCAGATACTCGGTCCGGACAAACAGATTGGAAAAAGCGGGATGGGCGATATCGGCAGGAACGGGTGCGAGTACGACCTCCGCATAGGAGGTAATTTCGATTTCCCGGGCACGCAAGCCATTATTGATCAGACTCAGACGACGGATTTCCGCATCGTCTTCAGGTGAGACGACGATCTCCAGGATGCTTGTCATACTGCCATCCGTGCGAGTGATACAAACACGGTCTTCGGCAAAGACCACCTCGTAGTGGTCGGGAGCCGCCGCCGTCGGCTGGTATCCGGCGGACCATACCCGACCGCTTGCGACATCGCGCAGATAGATATAACTGCCCCAGATATCCCGCGTTACGTCTTCGCGCCAGCGCGTAACCGCCAGATTACGCCATAGGCTGTAGCCTGATCCTGCTGCGGTAATCATAACCGCGTAACGGCCGTTGGACAGCAGCTGAGCGGAAGGCACCGAAGATGTGGGCGAAGGCACACGCCGGACTGGCGGCTGCAAGGATTCCTTGACTTCGGGAAGGTCCTGGAGAATCGGCATACTGCTGGTATCCGCACCGCGCGGGCTGCGTTCTTCCAGCAACAAGTGGGCCGCCTGGATCAGCGGCGCGCGATGGAAGCGATGGCGCATCACCCCGTCATACACCGCATTGGCAATGGCTACCAGGGACATGCCCTGGTGGTGGGCCATGTAGCAACGCACCATTGCGACGCGCTGACCTTCTGCGAGCCGGATCGGGGTGAAATCGAGCGCTTCATAGAAGCCGAAGCGGCCCAATGCACCCTCTTTTTCCAAGCGCTCGAAGTTTTCCACGGCGGCATGCGGGAGGTACATTGCAGCCAGGGCTGTGGCGTAAGGAGCGATAACCAGTTCTTCGCCGAGTCCTCGCTTCATCCCCAGGCCGGGGACGCCAAAGGCAGAATATTGATAGATGAAGTAGATATCTCGGCCATTGAAAGCGGACTCCGAAACGCCCCAGGGGACGCCGCGTTCCTCGCCATATTCGATCTGCCGCTTCACTGCCAGCCGGCAGGTCTGATCAAGCATGCTGTAACGTGGGGTAAACATCACCAGGGAAGGCATCAGGTATTCAAACATCGATCCCGACCACGACAGCAGCACCGTGCCATGCGCGGCGCGTATCACCCTTCGGCCAAGGTGGAACCAGTGTGTGCCTGGTACCTCGTTCTTGGCGATCGCGACAAAACTGGAGAGACGCGCCTCGGAGGCAAGCAGGTCATAATAGCTGGGATCAAGTGTGCCTTCCGTAACCCGGTACCCGAGCGAGAACATATGGCATTTGGTGTCATAAAGAAAGCGGAAATCCATTTCGTGGAACAAGGTGTCCAGTTGTACACACATTTTTTCCAGGCGCTTCGTAAGTCCTTCGGCTTGCTCTCCGGCACGCCGCAGCATCATGGCCAATGGCGCCAGGGCTCCTTCAGGCGCTACTTTAATTTCTGCCAAACCCAGTGCATAGCAGCCGGGAAGGTCACTCAAATGAATATCCAGGGTCAGATGCTTCCGGAACTCTTCCGGCTGGGCATCCGGCTCCGGAAATGCGTTGAGACGACCCGCGAAATAGATCCAGGGAACCAGCGTATCCAGATCACGTGCATGAGAGCGGATGTCATCACGCAGCGATGTAGCCCACGCCAGCACTTCGCTGTCACCGGCATCGCCACGTTCTGTGGCGTAGGCGCGCGCCATATCCTGGAGGGTATCGGCGCAGGGTGTCAATTGCCGCCATAGACCCGCCCATCCGTCCGGGTCAGCCGGATGGCTTGTCAATAGTTCCCCGAGTTCGACTCCTTTTTGCCGCAGCTCTCTCAAAGTAACAGTGAGCGTACGCCGGTCATCAGTGATGTTAGCGAGCGCTTCCATCAGCAGCCGATGAGTATCCGACAAACCTGTCAAGGCACTGGAGAGGACGAGCGGCCGCTTCAGCATCTCACGGCATATCTGGGCCAGAGTGAGCAGATGCCCCGCCAGATTGCCGCTGTCTACGGTCGATACATAACGAGGTTCAGGCATATGCAGATCGCGGGTATCGTACCAGTTATAAAAATGGCCGTGTAGACGCGGCAGCATGGCGAGTGTCGTCAGCGTGGCTTCGAGCCGGTCGACGGTGTCCAACAGACCGAGCCAGCCGAAATCCCGTGCGGACGCGACGGACAACAGGTAGAGGCCGAAATTGGTCGGCGAACTGCGATGGGCGATAACGGGCTCCGGATCTTCCTGAAAATTATCCGGCGGCAGATAGTGCTCCTCCGCCGTCACGAATGTCGTGAAAAAACGCCAGATACGCCTTCCGATCAAGCGGAGTTGCTCACTATCCCCCGGCTGCAGGGATTCGGCCCGATCGATTTTAGGCGGGAGGCTCAGGGCGCGGGCAACTAACGGCGCCAGCCACCATAACAGCAGGAACGGCGCCGCAACCTTGATTCCGGCCGGATTGAAAAGCAGCACCACGGCGCCGGCGCCAATGACGATCGTAGAAGAGCGGCGCAGGGGACCGATAAGATTCGTCATCGCATGACCCGAAGCCGTCTTTGCCTGCAGGGCGGTGACCCACTTCAGCAATTGGCGCCGGGTGATGAACAAGCGCACCAGCGTGCTGCCGATAGCATCAACCATCAGCCAGGTATGTTCTGCGAGTAGCGTCAACGTCACCAGGCTGTTGGCGGTTGCCCATAGTACATTCTCCCCCATCACGCGCAGATGGGTGACCAGCGAGATGCCTCGACGGGGCCACGTAAATCCGCCGGTAATAGCCAGGATTGCGGGAAAAGCCACCGACGTCAGCACGAAGCCGATCAGAAAAGCCTGAGGTGCATCCGGGATGGCCCATATTGCTACCAGTGCGAAGAAGGCTCCCGGAGCCGAGAGCGACCGGCGCAAATTGTCTATCATCTTCCAGCGTCCAACCATAGGCATGCCTTTACCGCGAGGTCCGAAGATCCAGGGTATCAGTTGCCAGTCGCCCCGAACCCAACGGTGCTCACGCGATGCCGCGACCTCCGTGTGGGACGGAAATTCCTCGAAAAATTCGATATCGCTCACCAGTGCACAGCGCACGTATACGCTCTCGAACAAGTCATGGCTGAGCTGGGTGTTCTCCGGCACGCGTCCGGCCAGTGCGGCTTCAAAAGTATCTACATGGTACAAGCCCTTGCCGCTGTAAGTGCCGAGAGCGAACAGGTCCTGATAAAGTTCGGATATTGAGCTGGCGTAGGCGTCGGTACCGGAAGCACCGGCAAAAATCTGGTGAAACATCGAGTGTTCCTGCCGCAGCGGCAGGGTCGGTGTCACGCGCGGCTGGAGAATGCCGTAGCCATCCACGACACACTGGGTTTTAGAATCAAACACCGGCCGGTTCAGCGGATGGGCAGCCACACCCACCAATTGAGATACAACGCCCATGGGCAGCTTCGTGTCAACATCGAGGGTAATGACATAACAGACGCCGGGAGGCGCGGCGGCTGGCTTGCCATCAATTGGCAGAAAAGAGGTATCGGCAGCGCCACGCAGCAGACGGTTAAACTCGTGCAACTTGCCGCGTTTGCGTTCCCACCCCATCCATTTGCCTTCACCGGGATTCCACGAACGTTTACGGTGGAACACAAAGAATCGCTGATCTCCGTACTTGGCATTGAGCGCGGTCACCGCAGCAGCCGCAAGACTCAGCAACTGGTCATCGCCCGGCATCGTTTCCAGATCCGCATCACCCCAATCAGACAACAGGGCAAAGCGCACATGACCATCCGGATTGGACAGATAGCGGATCTCCATCTGCTCGATCTGCTCCTTTACCTCGGCTTCGCTAACGAACATCGTCGGTACCACGACAAACGTGCTCAGCGACTCAGGCACGCCTTCCTTCAGAGCGAGCCGCGGCTGGTGACGACTCAGATCAAATCGAGGCAGGTGGCGTGGTGGAAGGCTCCCGATAATGAAGCGGTTCACCAGGCCAACGGCGATATCCGAGGCAGGAAACGCGCCAAACAGCGCAAGCAGGAACAGTTCAAATGTATTGAGCCCCGCTGCCTGGCTCGCGCTCAAAGGAAATGCGATCAACAACAGCGTCAACAGTCCGAGACTGCTTATATAAGCGAGCCCCGCGTGAGCGATATAGGCGCGCAGGAAGCGTTGCTTGAAAGAGGGTCGATAGTCGACTACCCGTTCGAATGGATACCGCCCGGCACCAATCAAATAGTAACCCGGTTCCTGCAGCCGTCCATCGGATGCGGTCTGTTCGCTAACGCGCTGGACCTTGTTGATCACCCTGCGAGCAATTTCCACCTCCGAATGCGGCGAGCGTTTGGCCAGTTCCTCGATTGCGTGGCGGTATCGATCGCGGGTCAGAAAATCCATTGCAGCGTAGCCGTCGTGCGCTTTCAGGCACTTGTCCACCAGGCTCGCGTCCTCGACAAACTGTGGCCAATCGAACACGGAGATGGCGCGCATGCTGGTGATAATATTGCGGACCGTCATGTTGTCGGCGATCTGGTCGGCGTGTTCCCGATGCACGATTTCATCGAGGCCGACGTTTTGTTCGCTCAGCCAGTCATTGAGGAAATCGAGGGAGACTGCGGCGCCCGGATGCGGATCGTGCAAACGCTGCAGGATCTGGACCGCGTATGCCTGACGCAGTACGGCGGGAGGTAATACCGCCTCAGGAAATGGCTGGTCTGACTTATTAATTTGAGCAGCGATTTGTTCGACATGATCAACATATTCGTCCGCCAGCTCACGGCCGGTTTGAGAACGCATGATGCGAACGGCCAGGCGTCGAAGGTTTTCAACCAGCAGCACCCGCAAAGTAATAGGGATCGCCCAGAGTTCACCGAGGTTGAGAGGCTCGACGTTTTGATAGGCAATCACGAATTGCGCCAGTAACTCCGGAGCGAAGCGGCTGTCAGTATGGGCCACCAAGGCCCAGGCAATACCGTAGACACGAGGATAGCCTGCCAGCACACCTTCGGCCAGCTTGGGCAGCTCCCGGTAAAAGCTTTCGGGCAAGTCGTCGTGGATGTCGCTGACCTGTTCATCAATCACATGAAAATTATCCAGGAGCCATTCAGCCGCAGGGGTAATGGCGTGCTGCTCATGTACCGCCTTGGCGATTATTTTATAGGCTTCAAGCAATACCCGGGAATTCTCTCGCACCCGGGGAATCAGCTTTCGCCCTTCCTTACGGCTGCTGACTTTTTGCGCGTGGGCCAGACTCACTGCATGCTGTTCAAGCCGTTCAGTGCTGAACAACTCGAACCGGATCGGTGCTTCCTCACCGCCTGGATGCTCGACTCTAGTATGTCGCCTTCGTTCTCGCCGTTTCGCCATGTTTGAATTCTCCGAGCCTAAATAAAAATAAAGTTATTCGAGTCGCTATTTATAATTGATTTTGGAAGTTCCCGGTCACCAATATCGACTTGCCAACGCCAAAAAACCTTGCCGTTATAGCCGTCTTCGGTAATTGCTGCTTCTAAATAGGTGCGTAAACATACGCATTAGATAATTCGCTTTCCGTTGACAGGTTTTGCAACCTGCAACTGGAATCCTGGTTGGGCAGTTTCAACCGATTGGCCTCAGTCCGTTTTAGCAATATGGCTTTAACCTG